>DASTLM010000026.1:0-2263 GCA_035714945.1 Dehalococcoidia bacterium
GTCAATTCTGTGAAGATCACCAGAACCGGGGAGCCAGAGAGTGGGCATTGACCTGCTGCGAATGCCATTCTATAGTTCGATGCGTAGGTTCGACGCATATCCCAGGCCAGATGTCCCGGAGAGTCAGCTTGATCCGGGAAATCCCGGAATTGTCCGTCCAGTCTGGGAAATATCGGATATTGGAGGAAATCCTGATGGCGGAACGAAATCCTTATATCCCAGCCCACGTGCCGGAAAACAGCATCAGGGTTAGCTGCATCCAGCACGCCAACGTCTCGACCAGCGATGTGCACAGGAGCCAGGAATGGTACCGGAAGGTGTTCGACGCTGAATGGACTGAGGAGCATCCCCGGTACTTGAAGCTGGGCAGTTCCGAGCTTCACATCGCGATGAGGGACAATGTTAACCCGCACCAGCGTAACCATTTCGCCGTCGAGGTGGAAAACTGGGAAGCCTGGCGGGCCAATCTGGCCCGCGTGGGAGTTCCCTTTGACCAGGAACCCAGGGAAAATGACGGCAAGCTAAGCGGATTCATCTGTGACCCGGACGGCAACCGCATCGAAGTTATGTGGCATGCTGACTGGCACAAAATTTACTAGAACCGAGGGTAATTCCGGGCTACCAGGGGTTTAGCATAGCGACTTTCGTATTGGTTCACGGGGCCTGGCACGGCGGCTGGTGCTGGCGGAAGGTGGAACTGCTGCTACGGCAATCCGGCGCCCTGGTTTACGCTCCCAGCCTTACCGGCATGGGCGAGCGTTCCCACCTGGTCCGGCTCTTGGACCCCGCCGCCATCAATCTGGACCTGCATATTGAGGACGTGACGGAACTGCTGGAAAGTCGGGGGTTGGAAGAGGTAATTCTGGTGGGCCACGCCTACGCCGGAATGGTAATTACCGGCGTGGCGGAGGTCTGTCCCCAACGGCTGGCCCATCTGGTCTACATCAACGGCGTGGTCCCCCGGGACGGGGAGGCAATGGTTGACCAGCTTGACGCCGTGCGCGGACCCGAGTTCACCGCCCGGGTCCGAATGGCCATCGAGAGCCGGCAGGATTTTCTGCCGCCGCCCGCCACGTCCGAGGAAATCCGCCGGCGCTGGGCAATTGCCGACCCGGAGGACCAGTCCTGGGTATTGCCCCGCCTGCGCCCTCAGCCGGTGGCCTCCTTTGGCCAACCGGTGAGGGTGGGTAGTTACGATGCTCAAAAGGTGCCCCGGACCTTCATTCTCTCCAGCGAATCGGGGTTTGACCCGGTTGCCGAGGATGCCCGGCGATCGAACTGGGGTTGTTATCAGCTGGACACCGGCCACGACCCGATGATAACCAGTCCCCGGGAGGTCGCGGAGATTTTGCTAAAGGTCTCTGGTCCCGCCGTTTTGCCGGAATCATCAGGAAGTACCCCAGCCGAGTAGCGCCAGGGGCCGTTGATTTTCTGGATTCTACAGCCGACAGTCCCGACTTCGTGGAAATCACCCGGCAACCATTGATACCCTTTAGGGTAACTTTTTCAGGGCAACTCTTTCATGGTATCTTTACAATCTGTATCTACCGATTCATAACTCCTTCAGATGGCCGCCGTAACCTGATATTGCAGTCGATAAGGGTGTATAACGCCGGACTGGGCGACAGGGTCCACAAATTTTGAAACGGAGGAAATCGATTATGGTACTGAGAGGTTGGGAGCCGTTCCGCGAACTCCGGCGGATGCGGGAAGTAATGGAGCCGTGGTCACGCCTGTACTTCGGCCAAGGCGGTGAAGAGGGGGTTGAGGGCTGGGCGGTCCCGCTGGATGTGGTGGAAGAGGGCGACAACATTGTGGTTCACGCCACCATGCCAGGGATCAAACCGGAGGATATCGAGGTCACCGTAGACGAGAACGAACTTACCATCAAGGGTAAGACCGAGATGGAGGAGGAACACCAGGAAGGCAGGTACCTGATGCGGGAGCGCCGAACCGGGGCGTTCCACCGGACCCTACAACTGCCAGGCGCGGTAAACACCGAGAAGGCTATGCCGGTTTACGACAACGGTGTGCTGACCATAACCTTCCCGAAGGTGGAAGCGAAGAAGGCCAAGCATCTGACGGTCGCCGTCAGTAAGGCCATTGAAGGTGGCAAGAAATAAGCCAGTTGGCTAGCCTGGTCCAAAGTAAGTTTTGAGGGGAGATACTATCTCCCCTCTCCATTCTTGATTGCCAGGCCCAATAGTAAGTTGGTGAACTGAAACCCGCAACTGGGAATGGCGATGACTCCTGCTGCCCCAAC
>DASTLM010000027.1:0-5175 GCA_035714945.1 Dehalococcoidia bacterium
TCCCGGAAGACCGAAGGATGCAGTTTGAGACCATGGACGAGCGGCTGGTGCCGGAAGAGTCCACCAGAGTATCGGCCCTCCGCGCCGGTCAGGCTGACCTGGTTGAAACCAGCTTGAACTCGCGCAACCAGATTCAAGCAAGTGGTGGACACCTGATTTTCATTCCCGAAGCTTCTTATTCCCAGGTCCGGCCAATGGGGTGCTGGAAGCCCGAACTCCCCTGTCACGACAAGCGGGTGCGTTACGCCCTGGACTACGCCATCAACAAGGAACAGATCCGGGACGGGCTCTACGGTGGGACCGAGGTCGCTGAAGTCCTGGGTTTTGAGGCGATTACCCCCAATGCCCTGGGATACAGCCACGATCTGGATGCCCTGCCTTACGACCCGGAGAAGGCCCAACAACTGCTGGCGGAGGCCGGTTATCCGGGCGGCCAGGGGTTCCCGCCCTTCAAGATTCATACCTGGAACGGGGGAGATGTCCCCCTTCAGCCGGAGCAGGCCGAACTGATCGCCGATATGTGGAAGGACAATCTGGGCCTGGAAGTTGAGGTAGTGGTCGGCGATACGGTTAGCATAAGACAGCAGGCGCTGGACCGGCAACTTGACGGAGACGTCTACTTCCGCAGCAACGAGGCCAGGTTTGACGGCGGCAGCCTGTTGCGGAGCGCCACCGACCCGGCGAATGGCAACCGGATGTCTGAGGACCCGGCCCTGTACGCCGCCGCCATTGAGGCCTTGTCGGTGCTGGACCCGGCGAAGCGCCAGGACGCCTATAACCGGGCGCTGAGGACCATCTGGGAGGAGCACTACTACTGGAGCACCGTTTACGTCAACCTTCCCTGGGGAGCGAGCAAACGTATCGCGACCTGGGACCCCTGGCCGCTGGGGCCTTATGCCAGCGCTCTGTGGACGCTGACGCTGACCAATTAAGCTCCTCCCGGCGGGGCCCATCAGCTAGCTGACGCTGTAGCTGACGCTGGGTGGCTTGAGGTGGGTCACCGACCAGGCCGCTGGCCACGCCCAGCGGACTGACAATCAATCCGATGAAGCGAGGGGTAAACTGCATGGGTAAAAACTGCATGGTAAATCGGCCGGCGGCAAAACCCAGGGCATGGTGGTTGGTCCCGCTGATAAGTATCTTGGCCGTAATGATTGCGTGTGGCGGGGCGGCTACCCCGCCGCCGGAGCCCGCCGGAACTGCGATTGTGCCCGGCGCCATGAGTGTACCCCAGGCCCCTGCCACTGAGGTGCCTCCGCCGGCATCCACCGAAGTGACCGGCAAAGTCACCATAATGCAAACAGTGTTCGGGACGGAGGCCTTTGAGCCCAGATACGCTCTGGGCCTGGGAGAAACCACCTACATGCGGGCCCTCCACGCCATGCTGGTCGAGGGCAACCATGACACTGAATTGATTCCAGGCATCGCCTCCAAATGGCAGATCTCGCCCGATGGACTGACCTGGACGTTGACCGTTCCGAAAGGGAAGGCCAGCTTCCAGAATGGTGACCCGGTGACCATCGACGACGTTTATTTCAGCTTCGACCGCTATTTCAGCAAGGAGGCCGCGACCGGCGCCACCAGCACCGGAGCGATCCGGTGGTCTGGCCTCACCGATAAGTTCGAAATCACCGGGCCGGAAACCATTGAGGTAACCCACAACAAAATCGCATCCAACTTCCCCTTCGACTTTTCCGCGCTCCAGTCGTCCTCCGCCGGCGGATCGATTATCCCTCAGAAGTACTGGGAGCAGGTCGGCGAAAAGGACTACGCGGACCAACCGTTGGGCGCCGGCCCCTTCAAGCTGATCGATTTCAAACGGTCGGAGCAACTGCTTTTTGAGCGGTATCCCGACTATTATTTCAATCCGGAGAACGGCTATCCGGAGGACCGGAGAATGAAATTCCAGACCCTCGATTTTCGTCTGGTGCCCGAGGAGGCCACCCGGGTAGCGGCCATCGAAGCGGGCGAGGCGGACATCGTCGAATTGACCCTTCAATCCAGGAATCGAGTAGAGAATGCGGGTGGCCGTCTGGTCTGGATCCCGGAGGCCTCGTATACCCAAGTGCGGCCAATCGGATGCTGGAATCCGGATTTACCCTGCCATGATCAACGGGTGCGCTACGCCCTGGACTACGCCATCAACAAGGAATTGATTCGGGACCAGCTCTTTGGCGGGACGGAAGCCGCGGGCCTGGCCGGGATGGAGGCGGTAACGCCCAGCGCCCTGGGTTACAGTCCTGAACTGGGCGCTTGGCCCTACGATCCGGAGCAAGCCAGGCAACTGTTGGCCGAGGCTGGCTATCCCGATGGCCAGGGTTATCCTCCCTTTACCCTCTATACCTGGCAGGCCAGTGATACCCCGTTTATGGTGGAGCAGGCCGAGTTGATCGCCGATATGTGGCAGGAGAACCTGGGGCTTCAAGTGACGGTGGAGGTGGGGCAGAACGTCAGCATTCGGGAGCGGGTCCAAAACCGGGAGTTGGATGGCCAGGTCTATTTCCGGAGCAACGAAGGACGTTGGGACGGAGGCAATCTGATGCAGAGCATGCATTATCTGGACTCCAGCTTGCGCCAGTCGGAGGACCCGGAATTGGTCAAGGTTGTGGACGAAGGTCTATCTGAGATCGACCCGGCCCAGCGGGATGCGGCGTACAACAAGATGTACCGAGCATCCCAGGAGGCCCACTATTCCTTCAGCACCCTTTACACCAACCTGCCCCTGGGCGTGGGCAAACGAATCAAGGACTATCAGCCGTGGCCTCTGGGACCATATCCGACTGCCTTGTGGACCATCACCCTGAATTAACCCGCTTAATGAGCTTGGAATTGGAAGGGATCAATGCAACGTTTCATCCTGGTGCGGTTGGTCCAGGGAGTCTTTACCCTGCTGGCCCTCAGTGTGGTTATCTTCATGGCCGTGCATCTGTCCGGCGACCCGGCCCTCTTGCTGCTGCCGCCAGAGGCAACCACGCCCGACTATGAGCAACTCAGGAAAAACCTGGGTTTGGACCGGCCCCTGATTGTCCAATATGGGTCCTTCTTGGCGGATGCCGTTCGGGGAGACTTTGGCACATCTATAACCACCCGGCGACCCGCCCGGGACGTATTGCTGGAGCGCATCCCAGCCACGCTGCAACTTGCGGCAGCCGGAATGGCATTGGCCGTGGCGGTAGGCGTGCCGCTGGGGATTCTCTCTGCCGTGAAGCGGGACTCGATCTATGACCGGATCGCCAAGCTGTTCGCCATTGTCGGCATCGGGGCCCCCCAGTTCTGGGTAGCCATCATGTTGATTCTCCTGTTTGGGGCGATATTGCACTGGTTGCCCACCTTTGGACGGGAAGGCCCTCAGCACTTTATCCTGCCAGCTTTCGTCCTGTCCTGGTCGATCATGGCGGGCATGATGCGCCTGGGACGCTCCAGCATGCTGGAAATCCTGGACAGCGAGTACATAAAATTCGCCCGGGTCAAGGGCCTGGAAGAACGCGTCGTGCTCTGGAAGCACGCCTTGAGAAACGCCCTGATTCCCCTGCTTACTTTCAGTGGTATCAGCCTGGCCGGGCTGCTGAATGGAGCCATAGTAATTGAGGTTGTGTTTGCCTGGCCGGGAGTGGGCCGGCTGATGCTGGAAGGTGTGTTGCAACGGAATTTCCCCGTTGTGGTAGCCACCGTCCTGGTTTCCGGATTTTTCTACATGCTCACGTCTTTAATCGTGGACATTCTGTACGCCTACGTTGACCCCAGGATCAGGTACAGCTAGCAAGGCAAGAAGCCGAGGGAAAGAAGGCGAGGGAAATGGCAACGAACAGCATCGCGTTAACCCGAAGGTCATCCGTCGCGGATTGGCGCGGCCGCGTCCGGCGTCTGAAACTTCCCTGGGTGGCGATATTCATTCTGACCGTGATGCTGGTGTGCGCCGGTTTTGCTCCCTGGTTAGCTCCCCACGATCCCACCGACAAAGATATCCTCAATAACCGGATCGCCCCCGGGGTGACCCTGGAGTATCCGCTGGGTACCGACGTGCTGGGACGGGATATTTTGAGCCGCCTGATTTATGGCGCTCGGACCACCGTATTTATCAGTCTGGTAGCCCTGGGCACCGGCGCAGCCGTGGGAACGGTGCTGGGTCTGATGTCCGGTTACCTGGGAGGCTGGACTGATGCCATCATTATGCGGGTTGCTGATGCCGCCATGGGCTTCCCCACCATTCTGGTTGCGATGGTCATCGTCGTCATCCTGGGGCAGGGCACGGAGAATATCATTATCGCCATCACGGTTACGGTATGGGCCAGATTCTCCCGCATGATCCGCGGCGATGTGATGACGGTCAAGAATAACGACTATGTAATCCTGTCCCAGATCATTGGCGTAGCCACGCCGGTGATAATTTTGCGCCACGTCTTCCCCAACGTGGTGAATACCCTGATGGTCATAACCAGCCTCCAGGTAGGTCAGGTCATTCTGCTGGAGGCATCGCTGAGCTTCCTGGGACTGGGGCTGGCGCCCGGCGCCCCAGCCTGGGGAATTATGGTCGCCGAGGGACGCAACGTGATTCTTGACCTGTGGTGGCTGTCCCTGTTTCCTGGGGTAGCCATAACGATTGTGGTAATGGCTTTCAACTTCGCTGGTGACTGGCTGAGAGATACGCTGGACCCCAAACTACGTCGAGCAACATAACCCACAGGAAGGTCCACCTTTGCCAGCTGAAATGATCCTTAGCGTGGAGGACTTGCACACTTACTTTTTCACCCGGACCGGAGTGGTTAAAGCGGTGGATGGGGTCAGCTTTGAGCTGCATCAAGGCGAGACCCTGGGAATTGTCGGTGAGTCTGGCTCGGGGAAAAGCATGACTGCCTGGTCGATTCTGGGGCTGGTCCCGGAACCAGCGGGCCGCATCGTTAGTGGACGCATCCTCTACCAGGGCGAAAATCTGCTGGAAAAAAGCCGCGCCGAAATGCGGGAAATTAGAGGCAAAGGAATCTGCATGGTGATGCAGGACCCGCTGACCTCGCTGAACCCGGTCTTTAACGTCGGCAACCAGATTATTGAGTCCTTGAAAATGGACTCGGACGAATCGGCCCCGAGCCTTCGCAAACGAGCGGCCGACCTCCTGGCCAAAGTGCGGATTCCAGCTCCTGAGGCCAGGCTCAACGCCTTTCCCCATCAGATGAGCGG
>DASTLM010000028.1:0-6606 GCA_035714945.1 Dehalococcoidia bacterium
TGATTCATCCAGGAGGTGTGCTTGGGCGGGTGGTGGAACACGATAAACGGTCGTCAAGATAGTTTTCCACCAGAGTGTACGGCTGTCGTCTCCCGCGCTCAATCTCTACCAAGACGCTGGTACCAATCATCAGTTGGGCCAATCCGGTTCCTGCTCCATCGGTTGTGATGCCTGGATAGCTTCCAAGTCATCGGCAAACTTGTCATCTGGCCACGTCAAACCGCGAAGGCCTTCAGCAATCACTCGGCCAGGAGTCCCTCTTAGCGGTTTAATTCTCTGCTTGGGGACTTGCCAGCCAGCAGAGTCGCAACCCGGGCACTTCTTGGGAGTCCCCGCCTTGCGTGGCTTCCACTGGTAGCCACAACGCTGGCACTGAAATCCTTTCAAGAATACTTCCATGACTCTTTCCTACCGGCAATTCCGGTTATATTATAGCACCGGTGCCGGTAACGCCGGTGGTTGCATCCGGCCCCCGGGTCGGGAGATGACTGAAACAATGTGCACCCCCTGGGTGTAAGCCAGTCCCGGGGTCCTGGCACCGAAGAATTTGCTGTCGTAGACCCGGGTAGTCCCAGTCGGATCAGTGCACCCTTTGAGCCTGAATCTGGCGGTAGTCGATGGCGTGGAGTACCGCGTCGGCGAGGCGCTTTCAGAGGCGCTTTCATCAGAAAGGTCCCGAGAAAGGTCCCGAGAAAGGTCCCGAGAAAAGTCCCGGTGTCGCGGTTTACAGCCGGCGCAGTTTGGGGTCCAGCGTATCCCGAAGCCAGTCCCCAAAGAAGTTAAAGGCCAGGACGACGACGGTGATGGCCAGGCCGGGCAACAAAGAAAGCCACCACACATCCAGGATTACCGCCCGCCCTTCCGACACCATGATGCCCCATGCGGGATGTCCCGGAGGCAGCCCCAGGCCCAAAAAGCTCAACGAGGCCTCCAGCAGAATTACCTGCCCGATTTGCAGGCTGGTGATGACCATCAAGGTGTTGATGGTGTTGGGGAATATGTGGCGCAATAGTATTATCGGCGTCGACACCCCGGCAATTCGGGCGGAGGTCACAAAGTCCAGCTCCTTGATGCTTAACACGTCCCCCCGTATCATCCGGGCGAACCGGGCCCACACCGTGATGACCACCGCCAGGATAATGTTTTCGATGCCTGCCCCCAGGATGGTGACAATAATCATCGCCACCAGGATGGTGGGGAAGCCCAGGGCGGCGTCGGCGGTCCGCATTATCAGTACGTCCAACCATCCGGTCCGGTAACCCGCCATCAGGCCCAAGACCGTGCCCACAAGGGCCCCGGTGCCCAGAGCTATCAGGCTGATGTAGACGGCGGTCCGAGCGCCGTAGATCAGCCGGCTCAGCATGTCCCGCCCCATGATGTCGGTGCCCAGGGGGTAAGTCAGGTTCTCCCCGGGCGCCAGTTTTGCGTTGAGCATGCTGATTTCGATGGGGTCGTGGGGGGCCAGTAGAGGTGCAACTGCGGCGCAGACCAGCAGTACGGCCATGATGGTCAGGGGGACCCAGGGCAATCGGGCCCGCCTGGCCCGGCCTGGTATGGCCAGCAATCGGTCAATTCTACCTGTAGCAACATTCAGTGACGCCACAATACCTCCCCGGTTAGTCGTACCTGATTCTAGGGTTTACATAGGCATAGAGGATGTCTACCACCAGCGCCGTGAGGATGTAGAAGAGCCCGGCGGTCAACACGGTGGCCTGGACGATGGGGAAGTCCCGCTGGCTGATGCCCTGCAGCATCAGCCGGCCGATGCCGGGCCAGGCAAAGACCACCTCAATCGCCACCGAGCCGTTAAGCAGGCCCGCCAGGGTCAGGCCGGAGAAGGTCATCACTGGAATGACCCCGTTTTTCAGGGCGTGCTTGTAGACCACTAACCTTTCCGAGAGGCCCTTGATGCGGGCGAACTTGACATACTCGCTGTCCAGGACTTCCAGCATGCTGGACCGGGTCAGGCGCAGCACCCCGGCCATGCCACTCCACGAGAGCACGAAGGCGGGCAGGATAAAGTGGTCGATACCGCCGCGGCCAAAGGTGGGAAGCCACCCCAATATTGCCCCGAATAACAGGATGAGCATGATGGCTATCCAGAAACTGGGGGAAGCGATGCCGGCCACGGCAAAGAGCTTGCCAAAGTTATCAATAATGGTGTCGCGTTTTATCGCGGAGAGAATCCCCAGGGGTACGCCCACGATGATGATTAGCAGGAAGGCGACGCCAGCCAGCTCCAGGGTGGCGGGCAGCCGCTGAATGAGTACTTCCCGGGCTGGACGACGCATCATGAGGGAATGGCCAAAGTCACCCCGGACCACGTTGCTCAAGAACACCCCGTACTGTACGGCGAGGGGTTTGTCCAGGCCCATCTGTTTCTTCAGCGCTTCATATTCCACCTCTCCTTCGTCGGGACCCAACAGGTAGGCCGCTGGATCCCCGGTCAGGTGAACGCTCAGGAACACCGCCAGGCTGAGGATCAGTAGGGTAATTAGGGCCTGGAATATTCGTACGAAGATATAACGCTGCATGGGCCACCTAAATGCGCAGAGTACCGGTTGGTAACCCACCCCTCCACCTTCTGGCGGGAGGGGTGGGCGCAGGTATCCAAGCTACTTTTACCACCTCGGTCGGTAGACCGACGCCAATACCTACTTCAGGGTTATGGTGTGCAGGCCCGAGGGATACAACGCCAGCGGTAAGGGCTCCCAGGACAGGACGCGGGGACCCACGCCCCAGGGAATATTGATATACCCAAGGGACAGGTAATAAGCCTCGTCCCGCAACCGCCGGTAGGTGGCATTAAGCGCCTTCTCCTGCTCTACCGGATCGAATACGGCCAGGGTTTCCTGTGTCAGGGCAAACAACTCGGGGTCCCTGTGCGCCGGATTTCTCCGCTCTGGGTTAGAGTAACTACCCCGCAGATGCGACGACCCATCCAATCTGGCCTCGTCGTCCCCCCAAACGATCTGGCCGTGGAGGTCGTCGGTAGTCCGGTCGGCATCGCTCAGGGCCACTTTGTCGCCCACCCTTACCTCGACATCGATCCCCAGCTCCTTTTTCCAGAACTCGGCGGCCAGTTGTGCCGACTCCGGCATCACGGGCATCGATATTGACACCCAGGTGTTGATCACCAGCTTGCCAAAGTCCTTTCCTTCAGGATTGGTCGGGGTCTTATAGCCCGCTTCGGCCAGCAGCTGCCGGGCCTTGTCCGGGTCGAAGGGGTAGGGGTCCAGCTCCGGGCCGTACCCGATGGTGCTGGGGGTGACGGCCCAAAATCCCTTGACCTGCATCACCTCGGGCCCACCGTAGAGGGTGTCCCGCATTAGGTTCTTGTCAATGGCGTAGGCCAGGGCCTGGCGCACCCGTATATCGCTGCAAGGGAACTGGGTGTTCCAGCACCCCTTATGGCGGACAAAGAATAGCACTCCCTCCTGACCAAATATCAGGCGGCCGTTCCCGGCTTCTACCTGGTTCCGCGCCCCCAGGGTGACGGGACCGACGTCGGCCTCTCCGGCCCGCAAGGCGGCCACCCGAGTGGCTTCTTCGGGTACCAGCCGCAGGACCATTTCCTTGAAATTCACCCTTTTATCTTCGTCGTAGTAGTCGTCGAAGCGCTCCAGGGTCATCGAGTCCACCGGGATGTGTTCGGTCAGCTTCATCAGGCCGGCGCCGATGGGGTTGCGGTCGTAAGCTTCCTCCTCCGCCACATCGTGCAGAGTTGCCCGCTTGGGTAAGATGACACCGAACCAACTAGATTCCGCTTCCGAATAGTTGATCGGGAAGTCGGGGATGGGGGCCTGGCTGGTCACACTGACCCGGTCGGGACCGGTCAACTCGATCCGGTCAATTACCTTGGACATGGCGTTGCTTTTCGAAGACTGAGAGAAGGTGTCCGCCTGGGGTCCCAACAAACGCTGAAGGTTCCAGTAGACATCCTCCGCGGTCAAATCCGTCCCGTCGTGCCACTTGACCCCGTCCCGGACGGTCAGAGTCCAGGTCAGGCCATCACTGGACAATTCCCAATCGGTGAGGATGCCGGGGGTGATTACTCTCCTCCCCCCCACTACGTCGGAGGAGATCAAGTGGGCGTGGATCAGCCGGCCGTAGTCGTGGCTCGAGGATGAAGAGTAGGCCGGGTCGAACCGTTCGTTGCCAAAGCCGGTCATCAGCCAGGTTAATCTGCCGGGGTTGACCTCCGCCATCGCCTCTCCAGCTTCTGCCATAGCCTGGGGAACAGCAGTGGACACGCTGGGAGTTGAAGCCGATGTGTCGGTTGCCGTAGTCCCGGGTGCTGCCGCGGAACCACAAGCCAGGGTGAATAGCAGGAGCAGGGTCAACGCACTGACAGTGATCGCCCTGGACCGCTTGAACCATTTGTTTGCCATTATTAAACCTCCTACTATTAATACTCCAACTATTAATACTCCCAGAGTTTTCCTGATCAGATTCGCCCCCATTTTTTCTGGTATCCAAAGGCATCAATGGCACGGAGGACCACTGGAACGACGGGTCAACGGGGGAAGAGATGGGAAGGTCAGGGGGCGCTAGATGAGGGCTCCCCGTCCCTTACCCTTGCCTCCCGGTTCTTGACCTGGCAGAGGCGCCAGACCGACAAACACTCAGGCTCTGGATCCGACCGATAGAATGCCCTCCCCCTGGTTGTCACCAGGGAAAAGACGCCCGATCGTGCCGCCGACTGGGTGGGCTACAATATTTTTTGGACGCACCTTCCTTTGTTTGGCCTCAGGTGCTTTGCTCGAGTGAATGAGCTCACCTGGAGCCTATTTTTTGGCCGGGTGATCTGGCTACTACCAGACTTCGCCAGATCCTTCCCCCTGTCTCTTCGCCGGATACACCGGTAAAACCTGCGAAAACCGGTTGCACCGGTTTTGAGTCATCGCCATCAAAGCCAATGATATATACGATAATCGTCCCGAATATGGTGTATTCCACATTTAAGAGCATTCAGTCCCATTGTTTATGTCAATATATAGTTGAACAGTGCCGGTAATGTATATTACCAATCGTAACTGTGTCAACCGGCATTAGTTAATATTGTCGGGAGCGATGTATTCACATCGCCTATATTTCTCATTGTTGTATTACCAGGAGTAGTTGGGGATGACCAGGCAGACAGCGGCCGGTGGGGTAATGTTGGCTTACGGGTTGAACCACAGGGTGTTGACCCGCACGCGCTGGTCGAATCTCGGCGTCCAGTTTAGCTTGGGATCCACCGCGTAGAAAATTGGGATGTCAAAGAGACCGAGCACCAGCACGTCATCATGTACCATGTCGGTGAGAGCTTCCATCCGCTGTTGCCGATCGGCGCCAGTGGCGGCAATGGCCAGCCCAATTTGCTCTTGAATGCCTCCGGAGCTGGGGTCACAGACCAGGGACAGGGATAATTCGGCCGAAGCAACCGATACAGGAGTTGCTGACACCATAAACGGGTAAGCGCTGACCTGGCCGGGGATGGGGAGCGAGCTTGACCGGGAGCGTCAATTTCATGGCTGTACGTTAACACCGCAACACTCAATAGACCAGGAGGGGCGCTTTCCTCTGCCGGTTAAAATCGGCAACCTCCAGCGCCACAGTCGTGGTACTTCGGTTAGGCGGCGGGCCCGCCGGTGATGAGCGCCGGACCAAAAAAGTCGGGGTTATTGCTGGTGCGTTCCGGCGCTCAAGGCGGGCGGTTAGTAGTCCATTTGAGGCCTGGCGGGCGCGTTGCCGGTTGCCGGCACCTCGGTGATCATGCACTGAGTGGTGAGCACCATCGCGGCGACGCTGGCTGCGTTCTGCAGGGCGTAGCGAGTGACTTTGGTGGGGTCAACAATGCCCCGTTCAAACATTGGGCCGAACTCGCCGGTTTCGGCGTCGTAACCATAGTCGTCGGCCTGCTGCTTCACCTGATTCAGCACCACGGCCCCTTCGGCGCCGGCATTCTCGACGATTGCCTTCAGCGGCTTTTCCAGGGACCGGCGAACGATATCGACCCCAACCGCCTCGTCAGCGCTGAGACCGGTGAGGCTGTCCAGCCCCCGCTGGGCGCGGACCAGAGCAACTCCGCCACCGGGGACGATACCCTCGTCCACGGCGGACCGGGTGGCGGAAAGGGCGTCTTCAACCCGGGCCTTGCGCTCCTTCAGTTCAATCTCGGTGGCCGCACCAACTTTGATTACGGCTACCCCGCCGGAGAGCTTGGCCATCCGCTCCTGGAGCTTTTCCCGGTCGTAATCAGAGGTGGTATCCTCGATCTGGGCCTTGATCTGCTTGATGCGGGCCTGGATCTCAGACTCGGAACCGTTACCGTCAACGAAGGTGGTGTCGTCCTTGGTGGAACTGACCCGCCGGACGTGACCGAAGTCCTCCAGGGTGGCGGATTCTAGCTTTCGACCCGTCTCCCCGCTGATCACGGTGGCACCGGTCAGAACGGCAATGTCCTGGAGCATCGCCTTGCGCCGGTCACCAAAACCGGGGGCTTTAATGGCCAGCACGTTCAGGGTTCCCCGCAGCTTGTTAACCACCAGGGTAGCCAGGGCCTCACCGTCCACGTCCTCAGAGATAACTACGATGTTCTTCTTGCCTTCCTGAAGCAGCTTC
>DASTLM010000029.1:0-5055 GCA_035714945.1 Dehalococcoidia bacterium
GCTCTCCCACCGTAAATATGAACTCGCCGTTGCAGTCTACACACGTCAAAGTTCTGTCTGAAAGTGCCACTGATTGACCTCCTTGGTTTCCGTGATACAGTTTCGGCTCAGTAGGTCAACCAGCGCCAGATAAGAGACCCAGAGTTGGGTGCAGTGATATTGCCTGGGATAACCTAACTATGCCGAGTTCAATATATACTTGGGCACCTTTAAATGCAACCTCTGGCGCCAGGTCGTATATATTACGTGAATACGTAGAAATAATTCAAACGATGGCGTATAAGCTTCGATATTTAACCCTATCTGGCGATGACAGCGGCCGTTGACCGGCGGAAGCCGATAACCAGCGGGTAGCGGCGGTCCGGGACCTGATTGGTGAGTATTTGAAAAGTCTGGCTCACCGGCGAAATTTATGCGTCAGAAATCCGGGCCTGGTCTATCCTGGGAGCCGATTTAGCAGGTTGAGGAAAAACCCTTTTCGACCATCCCCCTGCCCCCTTCCTGACGAGGAAGTGGGTGGAAGTTGTATCTGGGGGACACCCCCAGACCCCTGCCAAAGGGGCTTCACCCCTCTGGACTCCCCTTTTTCGGCACCCTGTTAGAGCCCGGCGGAGACCGCGGATTCCCTCATGGCCTTCAGATAGGGAACGCTGGCACTCTGGAGCAGCGTTCCCACGTTGCTATGGAAATATTGGACGCCCAGCTTCAGGAACTTGGCAACCAGCGCGTCGGGGCAGCTGACTCCAGCAATGCGCCCGGCGTCCCGGATGATTTTGACCCCCTTTTCCATCTGGGCCTGTACCTCAGGATGAGTCTGCTGCCCGGGGAAGCCCATAGACTGGGACAGATCGCCCGATCCAATGAAGTACACGTCCACGCCATCCACTTTGACCAGTTCCTTGAGGTGGTTAATCGCCTCTACTTCCTCCAGCATCAGGCAGACCAGGGTGTTGGAGTTGGCCCGGGCAACATAGTCCTGGGTGGAGCCCGTGAAACCGTAATCGGCGGGGCGGCTGCGGCTGAAGATGCCCCGGTGTCCCAACGGGTAATACTTGACCGCATCGACGCTGGCCCTGGCCTCGTCGGCGGTGTTCACGTGGGGCACCTGCACGCCCCAGGCTCCCCGGTCCAGAAAGGGCGCTATAATTTCTGGCCGGTTGCCGACCGGGCGCACAATGGGGGCGATGCCGGTCAGGTCGGCCGCCCGTACCAGATCCTCAACGTTGTCGACGGTGATGTTGCCGTGTTCGTTGTCCAGCAGCACCCAGTCAAACCCCAGTTGGCCCAGCATCTCCACCACCGGGGCCGAGGGAAAGGTGATCATCACACCAAACACGGCCTTGCCGGATTCGAGCTTCTGTTTCAGGGTATTGTCACGCACGATCATTCTCCTTGTCGCTGATGGGCCCGGCCATCAGCAGCCTAGACTTTTATAGCTTGCGAAAGGGCGGTTATCTACCGGGTTCTTTTTCATGGGATTGTTCGTGGGGATTGTATGAGGGTAATTCGAGACCGTCAAGTTTTCTTGACCCCAAACAACGCAAAAGGTAATATGTCTCCGCCGGGCCCCGGTATGCTGGAATGGTGGATGGGCCACTAACTTTGAGACTGGGAATTCCCCCATTGATCCGCTGTCCAAAAGGGAAGTCCCCCATGGCTGCTTCGGTGCCGGAGCAATTGGGGGATTTTGCTAGTTTTGGGCATCCCCAGATGCCAGCGAATATATAAATATATTGATATAAATATATAATGGAATAAATAATCGGGACGCCACTGAGTTATCTCTGAATCAGGCTCCGATGAATAAGGCTCCGATGAATAAGGCTCCGATGAAAAGTATTGACATCCACGCTCACTCCACCCCCCAGTGCTTCCAGCGGGATGTGCTGCAGGGTCGGAAGTGGCACAATATGACCGCTGAAGCAGGAGAGTTGCGCAACCCGCGAAACGCCTGGACGCCCGCAGAGCGCATTTCCGACATGAACTCCCTGGGCATTGACCTACAGGTGGTGTCCACCAACGTGGCCTTTTACCAGTATGGTCAGGACCTGACCACCGCTATCGCCATCGCTCAGGATTGCAACAATGAAATCCATCAGATGACCATGGACTACCCCCACCGGCTGGCCGGGTTAGCCACGGTGCCGATGCAAAACATCCCGGCCGCGATTGCCGAGATGGAACGGTCAGTGGTCAATTTGGGATTAAAGGGGGTCATGATCGATGATAAGGTCAACGGCAAGACCTTCGATCAGCCGGAGTTCCTGCCCTTCTTCAAAGCGGCGGAGCAGATGGGCGCATTTATCCTGATTCACCAGGCCTACCCCACCGTGGTGCACCGGCGCATCAATCGTTATCATCTGCCCAACAGCATCGGCAATCTGGCCGATCGTACCATCACCTTCGCTTCATTGGTGTTCGGCGGGGTCATGGACCAATGCCCCGGCCTGAAAATCTGCCTCAGTCACGGCGGCGGGTACACCTGTTTCGGCATTGGCCGCATGGACCGGGGCTGGCAGGTGCGGGCCGAGGCCCGCCAGTTCATCCACAAACCGCCCAGCGCCTATCTGCGCAGCTTCTATTATGACTGCTTGACCCAGAGCGAACCCGCCCTGCGCTACCTGATCGACACCGTTGGCGCCGACCGGGTGGTGCTGGGCACCGATTGGCCCGCCGATATGGGCCAGGACTGGCCAGTTTCCTGGCTGCTGAACCTGGCGAGCCTCACTCGAGAAGAGAAGGAGATGATTCTGTGGAAGAACCTGGAGGGATTGCTGGGCCTGTAGAGGACGAAGGCGGGCCAGCGCCTGACTTTTCCGCGGCGGTCACCAGTTTAACCCTCGCACTATGTGGACCCCGGAACAGCGCATCAACGATATGAACTCGCTGGGAGTGGACGTGCATGTGCTCTCCACTGGCGCCTTCTTCTACCGCTACGAGGGTGACGCCCCTCAGGTGGCCGCAATGGACCTGGAATGCAACGATTACGTTGCCCAGTTGACCCGGGACTACCCCGACCGGTTTGCTGGTCTGGCCAACCTGCCGATGCAGGATGTCCGGGCGTCGGTGGCGGAATTGGAACGTTCGTGCACCCGGTTGGGGTTAAAGGGCGCAATGATCGGTGACCACGTAAACGGCAAGACCTACGACGACCCGGAGTTCTTCCCCCTGTGGGAGGCCGCCGAGGAGCTTGGCGCGGTTATGATGGTCCATCAAGGCGGGGCGATGCTGGTGACTCCCCGACTGGACCGGTATCACCTGGCCAACACCATCGGCAACCTGGCCGACCGGGCGGTCACCTTTGCTTCTTTTGTATTTGGCGGCGTGATGGACCGTTATCCCGATCTCCGAGTCCTGCTCTGTCATGGCGGCGGTTACACCTGTTACGGTATCGGTCGCATGGACCGGGGCTGGCAGGTGCGTTCCGAGGCGCGGGCCAACATTCAACAGCCGCCCAGCGCCTACCTCAAGAAGTTCTACTATGACTGCCTGACTCAGAGCGAAGAAGCCCTGCGTTATCTCATCGACACGGTAGGAATTGACCGGGTGCTCTTCGGTACTGACTGGCCCTTCGACATGTGCTTTGACTGGCCGGTGTCCTGGATCCTGAGCCTGGAAAGCCTGACTCAGGAGGAGAAGGAAGCGATTCTCTACCAGAATCTGGAGAGGGAGCTGGGGATATAGCAGTGGTTAGACCGGCCGGTCTTCCGTCGGCAGGGCATCTGGAACTGGCCCCTGAACGGTCCTGGTCCCCTGAGCCCGCTGGGAATTCTCGCCGGCCTTACGGTGGGCTTGCTGCCACATCCGGCAAAAGGCGCAAACCGACCCGGTGGTGGCCTGGCCGCAGATGTCGCAATCCCGCAGTTCAAAGTCTTCCTGGGCCCCTTCCATGACCGGGCGGATGCGGTCCAGAAATATCGAAAAGAAGGCGTGCTTGGTACCGGGCGACTGGGCCTCGATCTGGTCCAACGCGTTCTTATACATGATCGAGCGAGCGCCCACCGAGTTGGGGCATTCCTCCTGGACATATTCGATTCCCCGCAGGATTGCGTTGGCAGCCACCTCTCTTTCGGTGACGGTGTAAAGAGGCTTTACCCGCCTGATCAGTTTCTCCCGATTAGCGGGCAGCGCCGGTGACTGGCGGGCCAGGGCTCCCATCTCCCAGTGCAAAACGTTGCCCATCAAAGTGGCGGCCTCGTCGTCCAGGTTGTGGCCCATCGCCACTACGGTAAATTCCCGGTCGTAGGCTTCTTTGTTAAGGATGTACCGTTTGCTGAGCCCGCAGCCGGAGCAGGGTACCCGGCGAATCGCCTGGGACAACTCGGGCACGCCCATGCCGTACTGCTCGGCCAGGTCTACCGTGATCAGGGGTGCGCCTCGTTCCTGGGCGAATTTAACCGTTGTGCTATGGGAATGGTTGGAATATTCTCCGATGCCCAGGTGAATATGCAGGGCGGTAGCGTCGTACCCCATGCGCAGCAGGTAGTCCCACAATGAGAGGCTGTCCTTGCCGCCGGATACCCCCACCAGGATTCGGTCGTTGGGCTGGAACATTCGTTGTTTGTGGATCGCCCGCTCGACCTGCTGGTCGAAGAATTCCAGATAGTCGGGTTTGCAATAGGCGGCATGGTGCCGGCGCAGCTCGATCGACGCCCGACCCTTGCATTTGCTGCATCTCATCGCAGGCCCCCACTGATGGCGGAGACTATCTCGACGGTGTCCTCGTTCTTGATCATCACATCTCGGGTCAGCAAATCGTCGTCTCTAATCACCAGCACCTGCTCTGGATTCAGGTCCAGCTCCTTGATCAGGGCATCCACTCGGCGGCTGCCTTCCAGTTCCAACTCCCGGCGGCGAGGATTTCGGATGATAACTTTCATGGCAAGTCTGATACCGGTCCTTTGAGTCTGACAGTGACACCACCGGTGACCCAACCATAGTAACACAGTTCCCGAGTAACAAAGTCCCTGATTGACCAACTCCGGACGATCGACCGGCGAGCTAGTGAGGGAAGGTGGCGCTGGTCATTTCCGCGGGGGCCATCTCTCCGCCCTC
>DASTLM010000030.1:0-7768 GCA_035714945.1 Dehalococcoidia bacterium
GCCCACCACCTGGAAGGTATCGCTGGTGATCCAGGTCAAGGGTTCATTGACGATCTCGTTGCACACGGCGGTAAGCAGCGTCGCATTACACCTGGGGTCCCACGGGTCGATGCTGCCCGGCTCGCCGGCCATGACAAACACCAGGCTGTCCTTGACGCTCTGGGAGGCTGACGGCGGTTCCACTGCAGTCGGTACTGCCGTTGGCTGGGAACTCGAGGCCTGGGGTACTATCGCGGGCTCCGCGGGCGCCGCGGGCACCGCCGATCCGCAGGCTATCGCCACCAGCAGGGTCAGCACAACGGGGATAAAGAACAGTGCTCTGCAGTTGATCCAGCTTCTGATCCAGCTTCTTGGTAGCAAGGTGACACCCCTCCGATATTTCCTTTAGTGCTTCTGAAAACGGTGCCTATATATATATGATATATAAGCAATTTTGTCAAACTGTAGTATTATATATTATAGTTCAGTTCCTCGTGGCTCAACCCCTGTTGAAGGATATCCAACGTCTCCCGGTAGCGGGCAAAATTGGTTTCGACGTCGGAATCCTGGCCCCAGAAGTGGGCCTCCAGGACTCCGCCGCGACCGACGCCGATTTCCATGCGCCCGTTGCTGAGGTTATCCAGCATACAGATTTCTTCAATCAGACGCAGCGGATGGTGCAGGGGCAGAACGTAGATCCACGGCCCCAGGTGGATCCGCTGAGTGCGTTGGGCTGCTGCCGCCAGGAATACGTTTTGCGAAGGGGCCAGGTGTGGACCGCCGGAGTGTGATGTTCGGCCAGATGGTAGGCGTAGAATCCGGCGGAGTCCAACCGCTCCAGTTGCTGTAGCCTGAGCCGATAAATCTCGTTCAGGGGCAGCCCCGGCACCGGTTCAATGTGGTCGAACACGCCGAATTCTAAAGGCATTACCCAGCTCCTTGGGGCCGATTCAGGGAATTGCGGAATAACAACGCCGCTGCGAACGGCTACATTATGCGATCCAGGGAAATGGGATCCAGGGAGGTGAAGGCAATTGTGGAGTTTCCCCTGGACCAGTTCACGCCTCCGCCGGGCCCAGAGGCGGGAATGGACACATCAGGACCCCAGGTGGGTTACTAAAGATTCAAGGCGGCTTCCTCGTAGTCCGGCTCCTTCCGGTAGACCTGGAAACGATGGCGCACCGACTCCAGCACGTATATTTCGCCAGTGGCGGCAACGTTCACGGCCACTGGACGCCGGAACCGCCACTCCGGTTCCAGGTCGACCCGGCGGCGCTGTTTGATGATTTCCGGGTTAGCCTCCAGATAGGTCTGGGTCCAGGGCGAAGGCACCTGAGCGTCTCCCACCAGGGAAGTAACGAAGGTGCCATCCGGCCCATAAACCTGTACCAGATGGTTGCCCCAATCGGTGACGTAAACGTCGCCTTCGGCGTCCACCGCCACACTGGTCGGCCGGTTCAATTGGCCCAGGCCGTTGGCGTTGCCCTTGAACTGGGCCAGGTACTGGCCTTCAGCAGTGAACTTTTGAACTCGGCCATTCTTCCAATCGGCCACGTAGACGTCCCCCGCCGGGTCGGTGCAGATTCCCCAGGGCAGGTTGAACTGGCCCTCGCCGCCGCCGTAGCTGCCCCACCCGGTCAGCAACGTCCCATCCCGGGTAAACTTCTGCACCCGGTGGTTATGGCTTTCGGCCACGTACAGGTTGTCGTCCTGATCGAAGGCGATCCCCGCCGGGCCGTTCAGTTGGCCCCCACCGCTGCCCGGTGTCCCCCACTTGCTCAGGAATTTGCCCTCGGGGCCATAGACGGTAATGCGCTGGAGGTTTTCATCGGAGACGTAAACATTGCCCTGGCGGTCCACGGCGATAGCCACCGGCCAGATGAACTGCCCGTCGCCGGAGCCGAAGCCGCCGAACTGGCTGACGAACTGGTGGTCGGTGGTGCAGATGCTGATGCGCTGGCCCAGCTCTTCCGCGCCCCGGTTGACCACGTAGATTCTCCCGTTGCGGCCAAAGGCGAAGTCCAGCGGGTCCCAGAACCCCAAGCCCCCCATACTGTACATGCCCAGGCAGTGGCTGAAGTTGAACACTCTTCCGGCGGCGATGGTCGTTAGCATGAATCACCTCTTAACTGAAACTTAAACGGTGAAGCTTTAACGATGAAGCTTGAACCGTGAAGCTACACGAAGCCAAGCTGTTCAAAAGTCCCTCCGACAATGGGCACCGAGTCAAGACCCAACCAGCGCTCAACGATGGACGCGTAGAACCCGCGGAAGTCGTAGTTGGGAGCCAGGTCGCCCTGGGACAGGTCGGCCGGTTTCAGCGACGGGTAGGTGCTGAACAGGCCGCCCTGGACCGGGTCACCCATGACAAAGGCGATGCCGCCGGCACCGTGGTCGGTGCCGGTACCGTTGTCCTTGACCCGGCGTCCGAACTCGGTGAACAGCATCATGATCACGTTGTCACTGGCGTCGTGCTGGCGCAGGTCGGCGAAGAAATCACGGATAGCGGCGCTGACATCGGTCCATAGCCTGATGTGCTGCGGCTTCTGGTTGAAGTGAGTGTCGAAACTACCGTGCTGGGTGTAGAAGACCTGAGTTCCCAGGCCAGCCAGATGCACCTGGGCCACGCTCTTCAACGCCCTGGCGATGGGTGTATCGGCGTATTCAATGGTGGAACTATACTGCTGTGGGGCGGTCTTGAGAATATCCGCGCCGTCCAGCACGTTCCGGCCGGTCTGGCTCAGGTAGTCCATCACCGGCCCGGTGCCGACGGTCGGGGCGTAAATGCGGGCGAAGATGTCCAGCAGCCGGTCCCGCTCTGCCGGGCTGTCCGCCACCGGCAGGTCGGTCAACACGCCGTAGGATTCCAGGTTGGACACCGAGGTAATGGGAACGCCCTTGAGGGCCATGGCCCGGGGCAGGCCCTGTCCAAAGTTGATGCCCTTCAGCACGTTTTCTCCGTTGGGGTCCAGGTCGCGAATCACCCGCCCCACCCAGCCTTCAGTACCGACTTTGTCCGGCTCGCAGGTGTGCCAGATGTCCATGGAGCGGAAGTGGGAGCGGGGCGAGTTCTCGTAGCCGATGCCCTGTATGATGGCGACTTTGCCCTGGTCCCAGAGTTCCTTCACCGGAGCCATGTTGGGGTTGAACCCCAGCTGATGGTCAATCGGCAACAACTGGTCTTCGGGGATACTCACGTTGGGACGGTTGTCCCAATAGTGGGGACTGGTGTAAGGGACGATCGTGTTGAGCGGGTCGTTGGCGCCGGTAAGTTGCAGTACCACCAGGACCGGGTCTTTCTTGGTTATGGTCATCAATTCCTCCTGTCTGGTGTCGTCGACACGGGGTTAATGGCTAATTTTCGGAACCAATGGACTCAGGCGAACTGGTACTCCCGGGAGGCGGCGATCAGGGCCAGGGTTGCCCCGATCCGCCGTTCGGCATCCCGGGCGGCGGTCTCGCTGTCCCAGCGGATGTCGCCACCCTCGCCGGCCTGCCGCACCAGTTCCTGGCGGGTTACATCGCCGATTTCCAGCGGGCCCAGCAGGTCCAGGCACTGGTCCACACACTGGGCGGGGGATAGAGTGCCCTGGGCTTTGAACCGCTCCACAATTGAGTTGATTCCGGGGGACCTGGTGTCAGAGAGGTATTTGGCGGCGAAGTTAACCCGGCGAACCAGCGCGCCCCCATCGATCCACTCCTCGCCGGTGTGCCAGCTTTCCACGCTGGGCGGGTTCAGCAGTTCCTGACCCTGAAAACCGCACTCGGCGGCCACCTCCTGATAGCCCAGCCGGGGGCCGTTGAAGCTGCCGGAAAGGCGCAGGGTGCTGACCACCATCTCGGCGGGACTCTTTACTCGCGTGAAGCGAGAGTTCTTGAAGAAATCGGAATTGAACAGGACTCGTAACACCGCCCGCAGGTCGTAGTTTGACTCGAAATAGGCCTGGGTGAGCAGCTCAATCGCCGCCGGGTCTTTTGGCGGCGTAACGTTCCAGGCCGGGACCTGCACCTCGTCGGCGACGAAGAAGTTGTACAGGTGGCGGCAGAGGAACCTGGCGGTGGCGGCCTGCTGCACGATGATGCCGATGATGTCTTCGCCGTTGAAGTTTCCAGTCTGGCCCAGAAAGGTCTTCTGGCCGTAGTCGTGGTCCTCGGGTTTGTACTCGAAGTTCCAGTAGAAGCGGCCCAGCGGCAGACGGGGAATTTTGGGCGCGATGGTCCAGCCGGTGAAAGCGCGGGAGGCTTCCTTGATGTCTTCCTCAGAGTAATTGCCTACGCCCATCGAGAACAGTTCCAGTAATTCGCGCCCCCAGTTTTCATTGATGGCGCCCTTGTGGTTGCCATTGTTATCCAGCCAGAAAATCATCGCCGGGTTCCGGGCCAGCTCAGTCAGGATGTTGGGGAAGGTATCCAGCGCGTGCCGGCGAAAGGTGGCGATTTGCTCTACCATCTCCGGTGGATTGTCGATTTTGGAATTGCCGGTGGCGAAAAGCTGGTGCCAGAACAGTACCATTTTCTCTTCCAGAGGCCGCTGGGTGTTGATCATGCGGTAAAGCCAATGAGCCTGAGACTGTACCGGGGCCATGCCACCCTCGTAGTTGGGAAAGTACCGGAACAAAACATCGTCGTCCACCGGCGGCTGGTTCTCCGGGTGCAGCAAATCTTCCACGGTTGCCCCGTACCCTTGCTGGCAACGGGCTTCCAGTTCCTCCCGGGACGCGCCAAATCCGGCCCGCCGCATCAAGTGGGCCATCAAGGCCAGGTCTGCTCTCCTCGGCATGGGTCATCCTCCTCTAGCCTCCTGACTTACACCTGGCGATGCTGCTGGTCCGGTTGGTGCCACTGTATGACGGTCCAGATGACGATCCAGGCAAAGTTTGAGAAGCTCCAACAGTTTTTATGATGTTCGTTATTATAACTCGGAATCGGCAATTTATAAAAGTTTAGATTTAAAAACCGGCGCTCCCCGATACACCCAACGTAGTCTATGCCCTGCCCCTGCAGCGTGTTGATCCTGGCGACGCATTGCTGCGGCGTGCCGATGATGGCCCGGTTTTCCAACAGGTAGGCGTAGCTGAAGCAAGTTGCCGCCGGGACCACCTCCAGTCGGCCAGGTGCAGCGGGTTGTGCCCCGGCGATACCAGCACCGCGGTGCCCAGGCGTATTTTCCGTATTTTCCTGGTATGGGCCGCCCGGTGGTTTGCGATAATCAGTCATGACGACCCTCGCTATTTCCTGAAGTTGCAGCGGAGATAGCGAGGGTCTGGTATCTAGAGGGTCTGGTATCTACTTGATGGCGGGTGCTCTGCCGGTGTCAGGCCACCGGAACTTTTCTGGCGTTGGCCTTTTTTTCCATGAAGTCCCGGATGGCGTCAGCATATTCGGCCCGGGGGAACTGCTCGCCATTGGGGACTTTCATCCCGTCGCAGAAGATTTCCAGGCGGTTGCCGTCCGGGTCGAGGAAGTAGAAGGAGCGGCTGCCGCTGCCTGAAATGTTGTCCCCGTTTTCGATTCCGTGAGTCAGTGGCCCGTTGATGATTTCAACGCCACTGGTGTGCAGGTGGGCCAGCGCCCGCATGAACTCGTCCCGGTTCTCCACTTCAAAGGCAATCTGCTGAATCAACCTTTCTCGCGGCGGAATCGCTGCAGAGACGTCCACACCCACCGGGGCGGATGCGATGACGAAGTCGTGGTGAGTCTCGTCAAAGCGCAGGAAAGCAGAACCGGTGCCGTCGGGCTGTTGGGTCTTGCGCGTTACTTTACAGCCCATTATCTCCGTGTAGAACTTGAAGGACCGCTCAAAGTCCGATACATAGATTCCAACGTGTCCAATGCGTTTGATCTGAATTCCCATTCCAAGTTCCTCCTTATTATTCAGCCTGGTTAGCCTGTCCCGGATGACCGATGGTTAGGCTGATTATACACCAATACACCATAGGGAAATTTGCGTAGTATCAATTCTATCAATTGCCCCTTGATTCAACCCAATCCGATGAAGTAGGCCGACACGCCGAGGAAGAGCAGACCCACCATTATCAGGGTAGCCAGGTAGGACGCGGCGGAGGTCACCAGCGCCGTCAGCCTGAACCTGGCCGGACTTTGCCTTTCCCGGGTGAGCCAGCCCTGTCGATTGAGCGTGACCAGGGCATACATCTTTATGATCGCCTGCACAAATCCCAGCAGCACGTAAACCGGTATGATCCAGAGGTCATAAGGTCTACGACGCAGATAGGGCAGTAATTTCAAGCCGCGGGTTGCCAACCACCACACCGGCACGGCCACCGCCAACTCCCAGTGGTGCGTATAGATGGCCAGACCCAATATCATCGGCGAAACCAGGACGGTCAGGGTTGAAACGCACTTGTCCAGCAGGTAGTAGGCCAGGGCCGGTCTTTTCCATACCCAACCCTGGGTCAGCGCGCGCAGGTCGGAGCGCCACGAATTGCGGGTCCACCGGACCTTTTGTTTCAGCAATGTACCCAGTTGTCGTGGTGGAATGGTGTACACCGTGGCGGTTCCCTGGTAACGAGTCTTGTATCCCCGGGCTTGCAGCAGGTTGGTCAGGCGCTTGTCATCACCTGAGATGCACCGGCGTCCCCAGAAGGTCTCGTTGACCAGGTCTTCAAGGCAGGGGAGGATGGCATCTCGCCGGTAAAGCGCGGTCCGACCAGAGAGACAGCTTAACCCCTGGTCCATCCTGGCCAGGAAGGGCATTTCATCGGCGTACCGCATCTCAAATATCATTGCCGTGATCTTCTGGCTGGCGGTGGCGGGGGAATACACGCGCTGGCGGCAACTCACCCCGCCAACCTCTGGATGTACGAAGGGAGCGATGAGGTCAGGCATGCAGTCCGGTTCCCAAATGGTGTCGCTGTCCACCAGGGCGACCACTTCGCCCCCGGCGTGCCGGACGCCCAGCGCCAGGGCCTCTCGTTTGCCCGGCACCGACGTCATGATCAACCTCAAGGTTATCTCCGGGGTAGTCCGGGCCATTTCCTCAAAAAGTTGGGCGCAAATCTGGTCTTCATGGTCAACGACCGCGATGATCTCATGGGGTTTGTTGGCAATCCATGATTCGAGGGAAATCTGAAACGACTGGGGGTCTCCCTGGTACACCGGTGTGATTATGGACACCCGGCAATTGTAGTCCCCCACCGGCTCGGCTTGGTAGAAGGACCCGATGACCTTTCGGAACAACCATGAGCCCCACCGGAGTAGACCGATCAGGCCAATGGGCAGGATAGCCGCCAACCCGTAGAACTCAGTTAACATTGGATATCCCCCTCAGCCAAGTACAGACTCAGGTAAGTACAGATCCGGTATCGATGGGGCGTGATCGCCAGCAATCAAGCGACCAGGACGCCGTCGTCCACGCTGATGCATTGGTTCACCTGGATGACCTGCTCCAGGAGCCGCAGGTCGAGACCCCGATCCTGGCCGAAGGCCAGGAAGACCAGGGTATCCTTGGGCAGACAATTCCCACCGTAGGGATAGCCGCCCTTGATGCCATTCAGGGGGCCGTCCCGTTATTCCGGTGAACCCTTTGACCTGACCCAATAGTAGGCCAGTCGAGTTAAACTGACGGGAGTTAATAAAGCACTAAATTGGATGCCTAAGTGAATAATTGGTGATAATTCATCTGGTTAACGGGACAACTATTGGCCCGATGACCATTGGTCAGGGGTGTTTGTTAGTACTATAGCCGCACATGTAGAGAAGGGTCTCACCCTCATCCTAACCTTCTCCCTCAAGGGACAAGGGACTTGGCCCCCTCTCCCTTTGGGAGAGG
>DASTLM010000031.1:0-4997 GCA_035714945.1 Dehalococcoidia bacterium
CTGAGGAACTCATTTTAGCAAACAAATTAGCGTTGTGGGCATGGACCCTGGTCTGGTTCCTCAACCAGCAATTGGTAGTGCGCCGGCCGGGACGCAGGCCGCATTACCAGGGCACGGAACTGGAATGCAGGGAATAAGGAATGGGCGTAGGGAAGCCAGAATATTAAAGCCCAACGCCGAAAGATGCCAGACCGGTTGTTGATGGTTCAGCCCCAATTGGAGTATAGTCAGCGTAAACTCCTCAATGCTCGAGAAATCAGAAAAGGGTGACGTCATGATATTTGGTGCCATATCCAACTCCTGGAGACAACAGTTAGCCCATCAGGACCTGGCCGACCTGGTGAAGCAGGCCCAGGACCAGGGTTCGAAGCACGTCGAGCTCCGGCAGACTTGCCTGGGTGGTTACGAACAGGGCGAGGGAACCGACTGGCGTCCGGTCTGGTCAAAGATGCGGTCGCTGGTGGACGGGTTCCCCCAGTTGACCTTCGACCTGGCCATGGCGATGCCGTGCCTCAGCCAGCGGATTGACCCCAGGGGCGGGTATTTTCAGGCGGCTCTGGAAGGCGCCAGGCTGGTGGGAGGCAGCAGTCCGCACCTGCGGACGGTGGACCCCAGCGCATCTGGTCCGGCGTGGGAGAAACCCGCAGATATACCGGAAACGGCCCTGGGTCTGGTTGAATTGACCCGTGAAGCGGCCCATCAAGGGGTTGTTCTTTCCATGGAAAACTCGTCCCAGACCATCGGTAGCATGGCCTTGTTGGTGCGCGAAATTCGGTCCCGGTTGCCGGAGGCGGAAGGCAAATTTCTGGGGCTGTGCCCGGACCCCACCAACCAACTGCGCAGATTCCCGGAAACCGATCCCATCGCGGAGTTGGATGCACTGCCCCTGGACATGATCAAGATTGTCCACTTCAAACAGGCCCGGGATGGTAAACCCCACCCGACGGTAGACACCGGTGATCTGGACTGCATCAGTATGCTCCGGGTGCTGGAGGCCAAGGGGTACCGGGGACCGGCGATCATGGAAATCCCTCCTCATGAGGATGTGTTCGAAAATCTTTCGGCTAGTTTCGCCTACCTGGAAACCGGGTCCAGGGTGAATTAGGATCAGGTAACCGATGGCTGGCCGAGCCAGATATCCACACAAGGTATCCAGTCGCGATAATTTATTCCCGCGTATCTTATTCCAAATACGCCGTCACCCAATGACCAGCTACAGCGACTACACGGTTTCAATCCATTACGATCAACGGCTCTACCGTCAGGACATCGCTGGCTCCAAAGCCCATGTTCGCATGCTGGCCAAACAGGGAATCATCTCCGCCGAGGACGCTGGTCAGATTGTGCAAGGTCTGGAGACCGTTCAGCGAGAGATCGAGTCTGGCGGGTTCCCCTGGGACGTTTCGCTGGAGGACTTGCACATGAACGTGGAGCGCCGGCTGGCCCAGCTAATTGGCCCGGCCGCGGGCCGTCTCCACACCGGTCGCTCCCGAAATGACCAGGTCGCCCTGGACCTGCGGCTCTACACCAAGGAAGTCATTAAAGACACCCTGGCCGGTCTGCGGGGAGTGCAACAGGCCCTGGTCGGATTGTCCGAGAAATACACCGGGGTAATCATGCCCGGGTATACCCATTTGCAGCGGGCTCAACCGGTGCTCTTCGCCCATCATCTGCTGGCCTACTTCCAGATGCTGCAACGGGATGTGGGCAGGTTCACGGACTGTTATCGCCGGACCGATGTGCTGCCCCTGGGCAGCGGTGCCCTGGCCGGGGTCCCCTATCCCACCGACCGCGAGTTTGTCGCCCGGGAGTTGGGGTTCAGCCAGATCAGCTCCAACAGTATGGATGCAGTGTCCGATCGGGACTTTGCCCTGGAGTTCCAGTTCGCCGCGGCCACCTGCATGATGCACTTTTCCAGGTTGTCCGAAGAGATTGTCCTGTGGTCCAGCCGGGAGTTCGGCTTCATCCGGCTGGCGGAAGAATTCACCACCGGCAGCAGTATCATGCCCCAGAAGCGTAACCCCGACTTTGCCGAGATTGCCCGGGGCAAGACCGGCCGGGTCTACGGCAACCTGATGGGCCTGCTCACGGTGCTCAAGGGATTGCCCTTGACCTACAATCGAGACCTTCAGGAAGACAAAGAAGGGTTCTTTGATACCGTCGATACCCTGCTAGCGACCCTGAAAGTATACCAGGGTATGCTGCCGGGTCTGACCCTGGACGTGGCCCGCGTGAGCAGTCTGTCCGGGGAAAGCTACATGCTGGCCACCGACCTGGCGGACTATCTGGTGGGCAAAGGTGTACCCTTCCGGGAGGCGCATGGCGTGATGCGAGACCTGTGCCGCTACTGCGAGGAGAGGAATACCGATCTGCGGTCAGTACCGCTGGCAGAGTACCGGAAGTTCTCCCTCGCCTTTGAGCCGGACGTCTACCAGATCAGCGCGTCATCGTCGGTGGCGGCCCGGGACAACCCCGGCGGCACCGCGCCCCGGCGGGTGGCGGAAGGGCTGACGCAAGCCCGAGAGATCCTCCGGGCCAATACTGATGGCCTCCACTGATGGACTCTGGGGGGCACATACAGATCGCGCCTTCGGTGCTGGCTGCGGATTTTGCCCGGCTGGGCCAGCAGGTGAAGGCTGCCACCGACGCCGGGGCCGACCTGATTCACGTCGATATCATGGACGGTCAGTTCGTGCCCAACATTTCCTTTGGCGAGGTGGTGGTGGATGCGGTACGGCGTTCCACCCACTTGCCGCTGAATATTCACCTGATGATCCAGGAACCAGACCGGCTGCTGCCCAGCTTTATGAAAGCTGACAGCGATCAGATCATTGTCCACGCCGAAGCCTGCACCCACCTGCACCGTACCGTTTCCTACGTGAAACAGGAAGGCAAGCAGATCGGGGTAGCCATCAACCCGGGCACCCCCGTGTCGGCGGTTGAAGAGGTGCTCCAGTTTCTCGACATAGTGCTGGTGATGGCGGTGAATCCGGGATTTGGCGGTCAAGTTTTTATACCGGCGGTATTGGGCAAGATGCGGCGGTTGCGCCGGATCATCGATGAGCACGGGTACGTGGCGCAAATTGAAGTGGACGGTGGGATAAAGGCCGATCACACGGCGCAGGATGCGGTGCGGGCTGGATCCACCATTCTGGTGGCGGGTACGGCTATCTTCAATGGTCAGGAACCCGTGTCCCGGACCATGGCGCGGATGCGCGCCAGCATTCAGGGGCTGAGGGCCGGCGGCTGACCGATGGACAACGACGGAGGCCTGGCCTGGCAGGGTGCTGAAAAAGGGGAGTCCAGAGGGGCGAAGCCCCTTTGGCAGGGGTCTGGGGGTGTCCCCCAGATACAACTTTCGCCCCCTTCCTGGTAAGGAGGGGGGTAGGGGGATGGTCGAAAAGGGTTTATCATCAACCAGCTAGGCGATTACGGCGTGGGCCTTGCGCGCCCGGGGCGGCTTGTTCAGGGTGCGCAGACAGCGGGTGCAAATTTTCACCCGCTGTACCTTGCCCTTGATCAGCAGCGTCTGTTTGTGAACGTTGGCCTTGAACCGGGTCTTGGTGTGCCGGTTGGAGTGGCTAACATTGTTGCCGGACATTCCGGCCTTCAGGCAAATGTCACATCGCATAGCAGTTAATCTCGAGTAGTAAGTCTCGGGTAGTTAGTTTATGTTAGTCTATGGAGGAAGGGATTCCAGGCTCGCCTTTCCGAGCATCCAGCCTAACATACAGCGGGGCTGGTGACAAGGATAAGGCTGAAAAACTCTTGCTGGGCCTGGTTGGGTTCGTCGTTGGGTATGGGTTTCTGGTTTGTCCCGGCTCCCGCGGTCCTGGGTGCGGTGGTGCTGCTGATTATCGCCCGGCTGGTGAATAATCTGGCCCGAGACCGGCGGTATCCAGCGCATTGGTTCTGAGAAAATTGCCTTGAGGAGATATTTATGCCTTCCCAAATTCCCACCGAAGAGGAAGTTCTCGGTTATTTCAAAAAGTTGTCCAACTGGGGCCGGTGGGGTGCCGACGATGAGCTGGGCACTCCCAACCTGATCACGCCGGAGAAGACCCGGCGTGCTCTGGCTACCGTACAGGAAGGGGTTACCGTTTCCCTGGCCAGAGACATCATGTGGGACGCCACCGCCGATGTGCCCAGTCCGCCGGTACACTACATGGTGGAGAGCGGTGAAGGCTGGGCCAGCGGCGACAAGGTTACCAGCCGCCCCAACGCCGCCGCCACCGACTACATCGGCATGGTCTTTCACGGATACGCGGTAACTCACGTTGACAGCCTGGCCCACTTTTTCTGGGACGGCAAGACCTACAACGGCAAACCGGCCCACCTGGTCTCCACCAATCTGGGCGCCACCGTCTGCTCGGTAGTGGCCGCCAAGAATGGCTTCATCAGCCGGGGCGTGCTGGTGGACGTGCCCATGATTCGCGGCGTGGCCTGGTTGGAGCGGGGTGAGGGAGTAACGCCGGAAGATATCCTGGCCGCTGAAGAACACTGCGGGTTCAAGGTCGGAGAAGGCGATATCCTGCTGATTCGCACCGGGCAACTGCACCGGCGCAACGTCGAAGGCCCAGTGGACCGGTCCGCCGGTTCGACGGCCTGTCAGGCCGCCTGCCTGCCGCTATTCCACGAGCGGGGGATTGCGGTCATGGGTTCGGACACCGGCAACGATGTCAGCCCGGCCCAGTATCCCAGGGTATTGCAGCCGATCCATCAGGTCGGCATCACCGCCATGGGCCTCTGGATTCTGGATAATGCCAACCTGGAGGACGTGGCCCAGGCTTGCCGGGAACGCAACCGCTGGCAGTTCATGGTGTGCATCGGGCCGCTGCGGCTGCACAACACCACCGGCTCGCCGGTAAATCCCATCGCGGTTTTCTAGCGTTCTATATCTAACCTTTTTTAATTGACCGGCAACGGATTTACTGCAATAATCGAACCAGCCTGACGAGGAGGAATGGACTGTGACTACGACTACTACTGTAGGCAGC
>DASTLM010000032.1:0-1542 GCA_035714945.1 Dehalococcoidia bacterium
TTCGAGCCGGGAACCGGCACCTATACCGTTTTAGCCAAAATTGTCGCCGAGGAGCTGGACCTGCCGGTGGACCGGATTAAGATTCAGGTGTGGGATACCGATGCCGTGAATTTCGATACCGGAGTCGGCGGGAGCCGTTCCACCAGAATGGGCGGCCGGGCCGCCTATCAAGCGGCGGGGGAGGCCATCAATGAACTGTTTCGCATTTCCGGCGACCTGCTGGGATGGCCCGAAGACCAACTTTCACTGAGGGCCGATGACATTGTGCGCCTGGATAACGGCGAGCGTTACCCGTGGGTCGAGGTGCTGGCCCGAATCGGCACACCCATCACCGGCAAAAGCTCCTACAATGACCCCAACCGCTCCCCCATCACCTGCTTTAACGCCCAGGTCGCCGAAGTCGAGGTGGACCCGGATACCGGCGCGGTGAAGCTCCTGAGACTCACCACCGCCCACGACGTGGGACGAGTCCTGAATCCCCTGGACCATCAGGGCCAGATCGACGGGGCGATCATCCAGGGGGTGGGCTATGCGCTGACCGAAGATTTTCGGATGGCTGAAGGCCGGGTGAGCACCGTCACCTTTGGCGACTATAAAATTCCTTGCATCCAGGACATCCCCAGATTGGACACGGTGATACTGGACTCGGACCGTGGCCCTGGCCCTTATAACGCCCGGGGTATCGGCGAGAATCCCTGCGGATGCGTCGCACCGGCCATCGCCAACGCGGTGGCCGACGCATCGGGCGTGAGGATTAAAGACCTGCCCATCACTGCCGAGAAAGTTTTTCAGAAATTACCGCCTGGCTGATCCGTACCGGCGGCCGGATCTGGCTGGCGCCAGACCCTCCACCGGCAGACATCCCGGCAGGTCTCACTTCAGGGATCAACCGGCCCCCCTCTAACAAATACCCCTGACCAATGGTCTTCGGGCCAATAGTTGTCCCGTTAACCCGATGAATTATCACCAATTATTCACTTAGGCATTCAATTTAGTGCTTTATTACCTCCCGCCAATTTAACTCAGTTGGCCTACCATTGGGGCAGGTCAATGGGGTTCACCGGAATAACGGGCGGGCCCTCTGAGACTCTGGACCGGAGTCCGGGTTAGAAACCAGAAAATGCCGGTAGAAGCGACGAGGGCAACTGGAGGAGGTCAGGAATGAGCCGAATCGAGATAATTGGCGCCGGGGTAGTCGGTCAGGCAACTGGAAAGGGCTTCGCTCACTTCGGCCATGACCTGACCTTTTGCGATATCAATCCGGACGTTTTGGACCACTTGAAGCGGCAAGGCCATGATACCGTGCTCCCCGGTAAGGTAAGCAAATACAAAACTGACATCACCATACTGTGCGTCAGCACTCCTACCGTAAACGGCGCCATCGACCTCAGCCCCCTGCGGGCAGCCTGCCATACCGTGGCGATGACCCTGCAGCAAGATGAAGATTACCGCGTCGTGGTGGTCCGGTCTACGGTGCCTCCCTGCACCACCGAGGAATTGGTCATTCCCTTACTTGAGCAATGGTCCGGGAAGGTGGCAGGC
>DASTLM010000033.1:0-8713 GCA_035714945.1 Dehalococcoidia bacterium
CTCCAGGGAATCCAGGACCACCTGAGCGATTCGATCGGGCCACACGTGGGTGTGCACATCTACGCGCATGCCGGTTCCTCCGTCGGTTCGAAAATTGATCCGGCGCCAATCATGATCCTTCTGGTCGAACGTCCCGCTCCGGTTTGGGCGATGACCTCGGATTCAGCGTGACTGACTATACCGGTTATTCCGGGGTATGGAACGTGTGGTTTGTGGAATAACTTTGGCATGTTTAGTCAATTATCGATGGTTTTAACCTTACAAATTACTAAATTGGTCAAATCTGGTGCCAGCACACCTTTGACTAGAGCGGGAATTACTGATATAGCTATAGTGTCGGAGAAAGCATAAAGGAGTATTGAGATTATGGAAGCTTACTGCGTCAAGTGCAAGAACAAGCGCGAGATTCAGAACCCCCAGTCCATTACGATGAAGAATGGTCGACCGGCGACCCAGGGCACCTGCCCGGTCTGTGGCACCAAAGTCTTCCGAATCGGAGCCGCTCGCTAGGGCTTAATACCGGCTGCAATTCCCTTCTCAAATTACAATTCCCTTCTCAAATTAAAGAAGCGGGTTGCTCGTTATACCGCAGGATGCACATTGGGGAATTCTAAAACCCTCACATTTTGATCCAACTGCTGATGTGAGGGGCTCTGGCATTTCCCGAGTTCCGCTTTATTCGTGGTGCTTTATTCGTGGTTCTTTGGGCACTATAATCTGTTTTGCTTCGCGTGCCCTGTCCTCTGGCCGGAACGGCGCACGGCGGGACGATTCAATCAGGTCAAAGGACTCGAATGACCCAAAAGATCTATAACTTCGCGGCTGGTCCTGCCGTGTTGCCCCGACCGGTGCTGGAGGAAGCCCAGAGAGACTTGCTGGCGTTGCCCGAAACCGGGATGTCGGTGTTGGAGATGAGCCATCGCTCCAGGACCATTGAACACATCATCCAGTCGGCGGAGGAGGATATCCGAAAACTGGCCGCCATACCCGACAACTACCGCATTCTGTTTTTGCAGGGTGGCGCATCGCTGCAATTTTCGATGGTTCCGATGAACCTGCTGTTGGCTGGCGGAAAAGCGGACCACATCGTCACTGGAGGTTTCGCCAAACTGGCATTTCAGGACGCGCAGCGGGTGGGCCAGATTAACCTGGCCGGTTCTACCGAGTCAGAAGGGTTCGTCCGGGTGCCCGACCAGGACGAGTTGGTGCTGGACCCAGCGGCGGACTATCTGCACCTGACCACCAACAACACGATCTTCGGCACCGAGTGGAAGATCGAGCCGCAGTCCGGGCAAGTCCCGCTGGTGGCCGACGCCTCTTCCAACATTTTTAGCAAACCCATCGACGTTAGCAAGTACGGACTGATCTATGCTGGAGCCCAGAAGAACCTGGGCGCCGCCGGTGTGACCCTGGTGATTATTCGCGAAGACCTGCTGGAGCGCAGCCCGCCAAGCCTGCCCGCCATGCTCAACTACAATACGCACGTCAAGGGTAATTCGGCCTACAATACCCCGCCGGTTTTTGCGGTGTATATCCTGGGATTAGTGATCAAGTGGCTGATTGGGCAAGGAGGTCTGGGGACAATGGCGCAGCGCAATGGGGAAAAGGCCCGGCTGCTGTACCGGGCCATCGATTCGTTGGAGTTTTATCGAGGCCACGCGCTGACTCCGCATCGCTCCAACATGAACGTGACTTTCCGGTTACCCACTGAAGAGCTGGAAGCGCAGTTTGTAAAGGACGCGACCGAGGCCGGCCTGGCCGAGCTTAAAGGCCACCGCTCGGTGGGCGGGATCCGCGCGTCAATTTACAATGCTTTCCCGCGGGAGGGAGTGGAAGCACTGGTGTCCTTTATGCAGGAGTTTGAGCGCACCAGAGGCTGAGGCGGGTCCAACTATTCGCCCAACTATTCGAGAGAGCCATCAGTTAGGGTATAATTTCTGGGATACTTGACGGGATAACTAATGGGTTACTCAATCAAGGCGTGGAGCGTTCAGCAATGACAAGTACCATCGGCAATTCGGTCAACAGCGTTGTGTTGTCCAGCAGCGCCAGATCCAATGGCGTTTCCCTGCCCGACTATGACAAGAGCCGGATGGAGGATGTTGGGTTTTTAACTGCCATGACTCTGGTATTATTGGGAAACTATGCCCAGACCGGCCACTTTGGAGGGCCGTTGGCCTATACGCCTTACACCGTAGCGTCGCACCTGGTAGGGCCGGAGTTGGGCGGTCTGAGCTTCGACTACCGCCGCCCCAAGCACCCCTATGCTGACAGGTTTATGCTGGCTGGTGGACACAACGCGCCGGTAACCTACGCCTTGTGGATGATTATGGGTGAGGCCCTGGCCCGCAAGCATGCCGCCACCGGTGACGGAAAGTACTCGGTAGACCCCAAGCTGGCGATCCTGTCCATCGACGCTCTGGGTTTCCGCCGGGGCAAAAACGCACTGGCGAATCTACTGGCAGCCAATGACCTGGCCGACCACCCCCTGTTTGCCCAGGCCAAGCTGCGGGGCATCCGGGCGCTGGCGGGTCATTCGGAGACCACCGACGTGACCAACGATGTCAACGGAGGGCCTTCCGGGATTGGCATCGCAACGGCGGCGGGTAAGGCGGCGTTCTGGGACATGATTGGAGCCCCCGACAGCCTCAAGGTCCTGGCAATCGAAGGCGAATTCGCCATGACTTCGGGTCATTCTCAGGAGATGAAGACCCAGGCGGTGGCGCAACAGGTGGGCAAGCGGCTCAGGATACTCCTGTCGTACAACAACGCCGGTATCGATGATGTCCTGTTTGGGGGTGTGATCCAACCCCAATACGAGGGATACCGGCTGGAAGACCAGTGGGCGTCCTACGGTTGGAACGTCCTCACCGCGGATGATGGCAATGACTACGATCAGGTGGTGACGGCGCTGAAAACCATGGAGGACTGGGACCCCAAAGATGACCGTCCGATGATTGTCATCGGGCGGACGGTCAAGGGTTGGTGGCCGTCGGCCGTCAACGGGGAAATTCCCGGTTTCGGTAAGCAGATCGTCGGCTACGCCAGCCATCCCTACGGATTCGCCATGAACAGCAATTATTTCCAGGGGTTGGCCCGCACCTTTGAGCAGCGGTTCGGGGTCGAATTTGAAGGAATCCGGGACGGGGCGGTCTCCGATACCAGAGCGCGACTGATCCAGTTCAAGAGAAATATTGATATTGCCATGTCAGTCCTGGAAAAAGATGGGCTGGGCGACTGGCTGGCCGAGCGGCTGGTCAGCATTGGAAACACGGTCAAAGACGATATGCCCTTGCGTATCGACCGGAATGTGGATCCCTTCCAGGACCCCAGGCTCAGAGTTGTTAACCTGCCCACCGGCGTGCAGAAGGTAACCGCCCACAACTCGATTTCTGGAGAAGACAAGGAAATATCAATCAAGCTGTTTGAGGAACCTGGCAACGTTCGCGGCACCCGCCGGGCCATCTCCGAGATCGTCAGGTGGATGAACTACGTTACCAACAACCGGTTTGTCATCGTAGCGGCTGACCTGGCTGATTCGATCAATGTCGAACACGGTTCGATCTGGGGCCACTACGATCCGGTCAAAAACCCCCTGGGCACCCGGCTCAAGGCCGGGATTCAAGAGGCGGGCAACGTTTCCACTGCGGTAGGATTTGTGGGTCAGAGCGCGTCCCTCGACCCGAAGAAACATGTCGGCGTCTGGGCAATCAGCGGCACCTATGGTGCTTTCACTCCCTTGATGTACCTGCCGTCCAGGGTGTGGAGCCAGCAGAACCAGGACAGCCCCTTCCGGGTGGGCGTGCTCAACATCCTGGCGGGTCACTCCGGGCCGGAGACCGCCGCCGACGCCCGAACTCATTTCGGAATTTTCTCGCCTCAAGTCTGGAAACTTTTCCCCAAGGGCCAGGTTATAACCCTGAGCTTCTGGGACTACAATGACGTGGCTGCCGGTTACTTTGCCGCGGCGGAGATCGCGGCGCGAGACCCCCGAGTGGGCATTATTGTATTGGAAGTGGCCCGGCCCGATTTCCCAGTGGCCGACCGGAATACTTTTGCGGACAAGGACCTGAAAGCCGCGGCCAAGGGCTTTTACGTCATCCGCGACTTTGATCCCAGTAAGCCCAAACAAGGCTACATCCTGACCCAGGGTTCATCCTCGACGGTAAACCTGGTTTCGGTCCTGCCCCGGCTGGAGCAGGAAGGCGTAAACGTCAAGGTGATCGCGGCCATCAGCGACGAACTGTTCCAGCGTCAGCCGGCAGCCTACCGGAACTCGGTGCTACCCAGCGGCGCGATTTACGACCTGATGGTGGTAACCACCGGCACCCGGCGGATGTGGCCGGTGCCCAACCCCGGGCCCCTGACCGATGAATATTCGTTGACCTCCGACTGGGACAATCAGTGGCTGACCGGCGGCACCGAGGGCGATGTAATTGCTGAAGCCCACCTGGATGCGGAATCCATCTACAACGGCATCAGGCGGTTCGCCCTGGACCACGACCGCCGCATCGCCCGCCAGAAGGCGATGCTCCAGGGGCTGGATTAGCGGACCAACTCAGCCAGTTGGTCGAGGATGGGCAAGACGGTCGCGTCTTTTTCCGGGGGCAACGTAAACAGCACCCTGGTTGCGCCGTCTTGCTCCAACCGCCGGATCAGGTCGGCCTGCGGGCGCACCCCGAATATGGTGATGGGCAGGGTCTCCGGGTCTTTGCCCGACTTGGCCCAGCGTTCTTTCAGTGTGGCTATCTTGTCGCCCAGACTGGCGCCCGAAGTGGCCCGACTGCCAATGGGCATCCAACCATCACCGAACTCCACCACCCGGTCGAAGGTCGTCGGGCCGTCGCCCCCCATGTAGATGGGCGGATGCGGTTTTTGCGCTGGCTTGGGGTAGGACCACATCTTATCGAAATTGACGAAATCGCCGTGAAACTCGGCTTCTTCTTTGGTCCAGATCTCCTTCATCGCCAGTACGTTTTCCCGCAGGACTCGCCAGCGCCGCCGGAAATTGGTGCCGTGATCCGCCATCTCTTCGGCGTTCCAGCCCCCGCCGATGCCAAAGATAAACCGTCCGTGGGATAGCTGGTCCAGGCTGGCCACCTCCTTGGCGGTGGTAATGGGGTCCCGCTCCATCACCAGGCAGATGCCGGTGCCCAGCCGCAGCCTGGTGGTGACGGCGGCGGCGGCAGTGAGCGCAATGAAGGGGTCGTAGGTGTGCCAATATTCCGGGGGCAGGTCAGCTCCGCCGGGCCAGGGGCTTTTTCGGGAAGCCGGAATGTGGGTGTGCTCCGGGAACCACAAGGATTCGAAGCCCCGTTCTTCGACTGCCCTGGCCAGGTCGTCGGGCCTGATTGCGTAGTCGGTGGGAAACATGTAGACTCCAAATTTCATAAGGCCTCCTTCCGGTGGATGTGGGATTGGCTGAAATCAAACAAATGGACTCGCCGATTATATTCGGAGCAATCAGGGGGTGGCAACTGACCGCCTCCAGAAGCGATGGTTAGCCTCTGGTCCCCGGCTACCGGCCATTGGACCACCGGAAGGCGCGCGGCGGAGCAGTTCGATTGGACCAGAATAACCGTGAACCAGAATAACCGGATACTGCTGGTAGGCCGGGAGCAAAGGGCTATGGACCAGCTCACCGGAATCCTGGAGATGGCGGGATTTATTGTTACCGCCACGGCCGATGATGGAGTGGCCATCGATCTGGCTGGCTCTTCAAGCTATGGGGCTTTGTTAATCGGAAGAGAGGTTCCCTCGGTCGACCGGAGATACGTCGCCACCCAGGCCAGGCGAAATGACTCCTCACTGGCGGTGCTGGTGGTCAACGGGAGCCAGTCGGTCTTGACCCAACTCCGGCAGGCGGGCGTCACAATCTAGTACTGCTGCCGTGGTTCTCACTGGTTACCCTCACCCCGGCCCTCTCCCTTTGGGAGAGGGGGCCAAGTCCCTTCTCCCTAGCACTAAGTCACTTCTCCATTGGCCCAGGCTTTGATCAAGTGATGGGCAATCGCTATCCGGCCGGGCAGCCGCAGATTTTCGTTCTTTCCTTCCAGGGCCAGCAGTACTTCTTGACGACCGAACCACCGGACATCGGTCATTTCTTCCCGGTCCATATTGATCTCGGTGGTGGCTGCTTCGGCGTGGCAACCCATCATCAGGGAAGAAGGGAAGGGCCAGGGCTGCGAGGAATGATACCGCACGTTGCGGACTTGAAGGCCCGCTTCCTCTCGGATCTCTCGGGCCACTGCCTCTTCGATGGTCTCACCCTGGTCAACGAAACCGGCCAGGGCCGAGTAGCGGTTCTGCTGGGCCAGGCGACCGCGGGACTGCCCCAGCAGGCAACGTTCTCCGTCGGAGACCACACAGATGATCACCGGATCGACCCTGGGGAAATGCTCGGCCTTACACGCGGGACACTGGCGTTTTTGCCCGCCCCGTTGGATTGTTGTCTGGTGTCCGCAAACCGAACAGAAACCGTGGCGGTTGTGCCAGTTTATTTGTGCTCTCCCCTGGGCCAGGATTCCGGCCTCCGGCCCGGTCAAGAACTCTTCGGCGGCGGTGCGGGCGTCCTCGAAAGTGTAGCCGTTCCTGCCTTGGAGCTGCTCCCCTGCTGATTCGTGCTGCGACAGGTCAACGGCGTAATAAGCGGTATCCTCCTTGATTCCGAGGAGGAGCAGAGTGGGACTGATCCCAACTTGAGTCAAATCTTCCCTGGTGACCCAGCCCAACCCGGGCCCGAAATGCCCGGAACTCGCAGACCCCTCGGTAATCAGGACCCTGGGCCCCCACATGGGCAGGAATCTACTGGTGGGGTCTTCGGCGGTTCTGGCAATCCAGTCTTCGTCCCGGCGTTGGCTCTCGCCACGGTCCAGCGGATTTCCGGAGAATACGTGAGGGTGGTTCAATGATCGGTCTCCTGTTCCAACAGATTAGTCCTAATTAAACCGCGTCAACCACTAAAAAGGCAACCCGCCGAGCCCATTGGCGGCCGGTGGAATAGCGGAGTACAATGGCCCGAAGCTCCCACTGCCTGGCCGCTATGGGCGGCCCCTATGCGCGGACGCTATGGGCGAAGGAATAGAGTATGCCTCCAAATCATCGGCAGCTGCTGGAAATGTACCGAAAAATGGTCACCATCCGTAACTTTACCTGGCGGGCTTGTCAGGAGTCCGCCGCCGGCAACATTCCGGTCGCGGTTCCAGCCAATGTGGGCGAAGAAGGTTCGGCGGTGGGAGTATGCGCCGCTTTGCGCCGGGACGACCGGATAACCAGCACCCATCGCAGTCTGGGGCACGCCATTGCCAAGGGCGTGGATATCAAGCTGATCATGGCTGAGCTGTTTGGACGGAGCAATGGCTGCTGCGGTGGCAAGGGCGGCACCATGCACATCGCCGACTTCAGTGTCGGAATGCTGGGGGCCAACGGGATTGTCGGGGGCGGCCTGCCCATCGCCGCCGGGGCCGCGCTGGCGGCCCAGATGGATGGTGGTGATGGTGTCGCCGCTGCCTTCTTTGGCGATGGCGCGTCCAACGAAGGCACCTTCCACAGCACTTTGAACCTGGCCGCCATCTGGAAGCTGCCCATCGTCTTCGTATGCGAGAACAACGGCTGGGCCATCAACGTACCCGCCTCGTACGCCCTATCGGTAGAGGACGTCTCGGTCCGTGCCGTTGCCTACGGGATTCCCGGCCTGACGGTGGACGGCACCGACGTCCTGGCCGTCTATGAAGTGATGGAACAGGCCGTTGCCAGGGCACGGTCCGGCGACGGCCCGACGCTGATCGAATGCAAGAACTATCGCTGGAATACCAGTTCGCCGGTGGGCGAAGCGGAAGCCCGGGGCGGCCTGCGCGACCCGGTACTTGCCTTCAGGGAGCGCCTGTTAGCCGAAGGCATCTCTGACGCCGCCGCGGTCGGTAATATCGAAAAGGGCGTCGAAGTTGCCGTTGGCGAGGCGGTAGCCTTCGCCGCGGCGGGGCCGGTGCCCGGCATTGCGGATGCCCTGGCCGATGTCTTCGCGGCGTAGGGGGTTAATGCCACCGGGAATGCCCCAGCAAAATCAGGACGATGATCGATGAGAGAGATATCTTTCGTGGCAGCGCTGATCGAGGCTTTCCAGGAAGAGATGCGGCGAAACGACCGGGTGTTCCATCTGTGTGGTGGTCTGGGGCCGCTGGCGGGCCTGATCCCCGAGTTCGGTGAAAGGCGGGTGAGGGTTTGCCCCATCTCCGAGGATGCCTACATCGGGGCGGGCATCGGCGCCGCGGGCTGTGGGTACCGCCCCATCATCAGCCCTGGACTGATGAGCTTTGCCTTCACCGCCATGGACCAGATTGTGAACCAGATGGCCAAGACCCACTACATGCTGGGGGGTCAGGCCACCTTTCCGCTGGTACTGCGGGCCTCCACCGGCGGTGGACGGGCGGCCGCTGCCCAGCACTGTCAAAGCTCCCATCCCTTTTTCTTGAACCTGGCCGGGTTGAAGGTGGTGATGCCCTCGACCCCCTTCGACGCCAAAGGACTGATGAAGACGGCAATTCGGGACAACAATCCAGTGGTGTTTTTCGAGCATCAAGCCTACAGCCTGCATAATTTGACTGGGCCCGTCCCCGAAGATGAGTACACGCTGCCCTTCGGGTCGGCGGAGGTCAAAAGGGTTGGCGATGACGTGACGGTTATCGCCATTTCCCGCATGGTGCAGGAATCTCTG
>DASTLM010000034.1:0-3701 GCA_035714945.1 Dehalococcoidia bacterium
GAAACCTCGCTGCCGGGCCAGGGTCAGCACCCCGTCGGTCTGCCCCGTCTCGGGATCGGTCTGGTCCAGGTCGCTGAAGGGGAACCGGTTGTTGTAGGTCCGGCTGGCCTGGGTCGAGGGCTGGGCAAACCGTTGGTTGAACTCACCGTGCTTGGCGCCCGCCACGTGGGGAACCAGGCCGTCAAACACCGGCCGCCCGGCCTCGTCCCGGGTCAGGCCGTGATACAAGAAGTCTCGCAAGAACCGTCCGCTCTGGGATGACCCGAAGCTGAAGGCGTATTCCAGGTCTCCGGCGCAGGGGTTACCCGGTTGTGCGGCTCCGTAGCGAAGGAAGGAACCCAGGTCCCGGGTTGCCACCAGCCCCAGACCCACAATCGGTGCCCCGGTGGTGGAATAAATCAACTGATAGACTTTGCCCGCCTCGAAGCCCGATTCCTTGCAGGCGTAGTTGGCGTCGGGGACCGGCTTTCCGTTTTCCAGCCGGGCGAAACTCCATTGTTCCCGGGGTACGATCTGCTCTGGACCGTCCTCGTGGTCCTGAATCGTCAGATAGGCTTCCGGGTCGTCCAGATTGTTGGAGGGGTAGGGGCGGTGGTTGCGGTCCGAGAGGAATTGTTGCTGGAGATTGGCGTTGGGCTGGAAGGTAACTGTCAGCCGGCCACTGATGGGACTGCCGTCGGGATTCTGAGCCTGGGGACCGGAAAGCCGCAGCACACCGGGAACGTCCGGGGCATCGTATTGCCAGCCGCACCACGCCACGGTGTATCCCTGGCGCATCAGAAAGCCATCCCCCGGGTCCAGGGGTTGGCTGGGGGGCAGATCCGGGGCATAGTTCATGTTTCTCAGAATGGTCCCACGCCCCCGGTTGAGAATGTCGAAGACCAGGCGGCGGCGGCCCCTGGCTCCGTCTGCCGGCCGGAGGATACGGAAATCTGAAGAGAACTCTACCAGGCCCCGGGCGTTGCGAGGGGCGAGATTGAGGTCGGTAATCGTGCTGTTGGCCGGATCATCGGGGTCTACGGCGAAGCGGACGCGACCATCCAACTGTTCGTAGGCGCCCACGGAGCCGAAAGATTGCCCCTGGGCCAGGGGTTGACGGGACTGGATTTCCATTCCGGTTACTGCCATGCTTCACCTCCGTAACTATGACATCTCTGCCCGCTTGGGCAAAACTGGTGCCCCCTCAGCAGGCCGGTAATCGGTGGCGATCAAGGTACAACTCATCATAGTATAGTGGCCCGACCATACATAATCGCAGTCCATTTCTCGGGCGGCGGTAATTATCGCCAGTTCGGTATCGTGATCGGAAAGATGGGACCGGTAGCGTAACGCGTCGCTGAGGGCGGTTGAACATTGGGCGATTTCCGGGACATACAGGTGCATGGACTGAGGCGCATTGATGCTACCCCGGGACGCGATAATGGCGTCGAACGCGGTCAATCCGTCTCCGGTGACTTGCTCTCGTTTTGTGATGGGCGTCAATCGTGGCATGAGGACTTCTCCCGTTAATGGTCTCAGTACGGTGCGAGTATAGCATAAGCGCTGATTGAGGCCCAGAATTGCCGGCCCGTCCAATTTTAGTTCTAAATACCGTGCTACAATATCGTCAAATTAAGCTGGAGGTAGTCAGGATGTATGATCTGGTATTAAAAGGTGGAACCGTCATCGACCCCTCCCGTAGTCTCCACAAAAAGCTGGACGTGGGAATTACCGGAGACCGAATCACCGCGTTGGCCGCTTCGATCGCTGAGTCCGGGGCGACCCGGGTTATTGACGTCGCCGGAAAATTGGTCACGCCGGGGCTGGTGGATAACCATATCCATGTCTACCCTTCGAAATCCAATAGCAAACATCCCGACTTCGCTGGCGTATTTGGGGGAGTGACCACGGCGGCGGACGCCGGCGGTGCCGGACCAGATAACTTTCAGGATTTCTGTGACTCGGTATTGACCCAGTCCCAGACCAGGCTCTACTGTTTGCTCAGCATATTCCGAGACCGGGGCCCTGAAGCAATGAAAAATCGCTCCGATGATTCGGCCCACGGCTGGGATATGGATATCGAGGGGGTTGTTCGGGTGGCCCGGGAGTACCCCGAAATAGTGAAGGGTATCAAGGTCCAATTGTCGGCCAGAGAATCGCAGGCGATCGGAATAAAACATATTGAGGCCGCCAAAGTCGCCGGCCGGGAGGCCAAAATCCCGGTCCTGATGCACCTATCGGATACCGCGGGTAGGGAACGGGGCATTACGTCGCCGCAGATGGTGGGACAGGCAGTGTCCTTGATGGACCCGGGGGATGCCATAACCCATGTTTTCACTCCCAATACCGGCTCTACCCTGGACCAGGATGGCAGGATACTGCCTGAGGTGCTGGATGCGCAGCGCCGGGGAGTTTTGATCGATACCGCCAATGACGGGAACAACTTTGGCTGGGCTGAAGCTGAACTGACGATGTCCCAGGGACTGGTGCCGGACATGATCGCCAGCGACAACCAGATAACCTACAAACCTACTCTGTTGCGAAGTTTGCTGGAATACAGCTCCTACTATCTGCACCTGGGATTTTCGATCGATGAAGTGATTCGCATGATGACGATAACACCGGCCCGGTTCTTGCGGATAGAAGACCGTGCCGGCAGTCTGGCCCTGGGCCGGGACGCCGACGTCGCGGTATTGGAACTCCTGGACGGCCAATGGAAATTGGAGGATTCGACCGGTGTTTGCCGCGTCGGCGCTCAGTCTCTGGTCCCCGTGTTCACCATAAAGGCCGGTCGGGTCATCGAATCCGGCGCTGGACTGTATCCCTGGGGGTGGGCGCCTCCGGCAGTGAACACGACTGGTGTGGCGGTTTAGGGCGATTCCTTAATTAGACCACCAACAAGGCGGCTTGAATCCTGGTCATCAGATCGCGGCTCCGGCTGGCTCCCTTTTAGGGAGCCAGCCGGTTTTCTCAAGAAGCTGAGTCCCCGGCCTGACTTGAAGCCAGACATAATTCAGGAGAGGTTGCCCAGAATCCGGAAGGACTCCTCCTCGGTAAAGGCCTTTAATGTGGTGGTACGGATGTTGCCCTGGGCGGCAAGATTGAGCACGAAAGTCGCGTAGGCTTCGTCGTTGGGCGCATCTACCGTTACTACGGCGTCGTACTCTCCCAGGGTGAGGCGATAACCATGGAGCCGGCCTCCAATGTTCGCCAACGCCTGCCGGGCCGCCAGCACTCTCGCCGGGGCTCCCTTCATATTTTTTGCCCCCTGGTCAGTGTAATTGAGAAGTGTGATATACGTGGCCATTGTAGCCCTCCCTGGTTATAGTCTGATTGGGTAATGGTCTGATTGGATGCTAAGTATAACCGCACTGGCCAGGATGTTGAAGCCCTCTAATAGCGCCAGCCGCCACCCGGAATTCCCCGAAATAGCGACCCGGAGAAACCTTGCCCCGGCCGCTCCTGGTACCGGGGCGCACCGGTTTTGGAGGTTTGCTGACCCGATCCGCGGTTAGCCTCCCAGATTCGTTATCAAGACCCACATTGGCCTCCTGCCCACCGAATAAGTCTCCAGGGAGGTTAGCACCCCGGTATCGTTGTTGACCCGGTACGATGCCAGCCGGTCTGTCTCCGACCCGGCGGCAAAAATGAAATTGCCCGCCGGGTCCAGGCTGAAGGCGCTGGGCCGGTCTTCGGTTGGAACGTGCCCGATGGCCGTCAAT
>DASTLM010000035.1:0-5856 GCA_035714945.1 Dehalococcoidia bacterium
TTCACGTTCAGCGCGTTGCCCAGAGAGACTTTGATCTCTCGGATGCGCACTCTCAGAGAAGCCCTGGCTTCCTCACCTTCCGAATATCGTTCCAGCCGGCTGAAGGGGACCAGCTCTCCCGGGCTTCGATACCAGGTTGCCGCCAGTTCCCGAATTATCTCAAATTTCATGCCGTGAATGTCACCCACCGGAGCCGTGTTCTGGTTAACCTTGATGTACACCAGTTTAGCCGTAAGGTCCACGATAATACTGCTCCCCAGGGAGATGGTTTCCGGAGTCCGCCCGATGAGCCGGCGCAGCCTCAGGACCACCTCTTCCGGGCTGGCTAACTTGTCGATGAAATCCACCGGCGAGTCCCATTTCAAGCTGCCCCGCACCGCCGTGTCCCGTTCGGGGCCCTGGGTATATTGGGTAAACATCAAAACGGGCAGCTTGGGATGGCGTTCAACTATCTTCTGAAGAATTTCCAGCCCTTTGAACTGGTCTTCTTTGTAGTCACCCAGGCGCACATCCAACAGGACACCGTCGGGTTGTTCCTCTTCAATGGCATACAACGCTGCCGCCTCAAACTCGGCGCCGCCCAACCATTGGGAGTCCGGTTGAATCACCAGGGTGTTCCAGCCATCTTCGTCGAGCCGGCGGCGCACCGCTTTGACGATGGGAGACTCCGACTCATCGTCTACGATGAGGATTTTGTCTTGAGCCACATTGACCGCCTTCTGCGTCTCTCACCCCAATCAACTTGGAACCACCAATCTTGATGGCCCCGTAATCTATCGGGAGCGGACTATCCCATCCTATTCTACCAGAGTGGGGCCGCTAACCACATTTCTAGAAATTGCCTGGTTGACCAGTATCAGCCGGGAACTGGCGGAAACTGAAGATAAAGACGAGGGCAAGCCGCCGAAGGTTCCCCAAGGCTGACGCATCGGAGAGCAGGGCGCGGAGCGGGGCGCAGCTAATTTGGGGCAGCGCGGGGACTGCTCGATGAAATATCGAGGCAAAGGTACACCGGCTTTCGCCGGCGTGACCTGGGACCATCCACGGGGTGAAATGCGATTGCCCGGCTAGGCGTCCTTGTTCAGGTTATCCAGGAACTCCTTATTGGTGCTGTATTTGGCCAGCCGTTCCAGCACGCGCTCGGTGGCATTGGAGGAAGAACCATCGTTGGAAATTAGCGAAATCATTCGCCGCAGCAGCCAGATTTGCTTCATCCCTTCTTCGTCGTACAGCAATTCCTCCCGACGAGTGCCGCTGCGCACGATGTCCACTGCCGGGAAGAAACGCCGGTCGGCCAGCTTACGGTCCAGATGAAGCTCCATATTGCCGGTGCCTTTGAACTCTTCGTAGATTACCTCGTCCATCCGGCTGCCGGTATCCACCAGACAGGTGGCAATGATGGTTAGACTGCCGCCCCCTTCAATGTTCCGCGCCGCGCCGAAGAATTTCTTGGGAGGATACAAAGCGATGGGGTCGATGCCTCCCGACAGCGTGCGACCGCTGCTGGGGACTGCCAGGTTATAGGCCCGGGCGAGGCGGGTAATGCTGTCCAGGAGAATTATCACATCCCGTCCAGTTTCCACCAGACGCTTGGCCCGCTCCAGGGCCAGTTCGGCCACCCGGCACTGTTCTTCCACCGACTCGTCAAAGGTCGACGCAAACACGTCACCATGCACCGCCCGGCGCATATCGGTAACCTCTTCCGGGCGCTCCCCAATCAGCACCACCATCAGGACCGCGTCTGGAATGTTGAGGGCGACGCTGTGGGCGATCTGCTTGATTATGGTGGTCTTGCCCGCCTTGGGGGGCGAAACCACCAGTCCCCGCTGCCCCAGACCGATGGGGGAGAACAGATCGATCATCCGGGTGGAAAGATTAGTGCTGTCAGTCTCGAGGACCACCATTCGGTCGGGGAAAACCGGGGTCAGGTACTCAAACTGGGTACGGGAACGGGCATGGACCTGATCGGGTTCAAGGTCGTTGACCCTCTCCACCCGCACCAGCCCAAAATAACGTTCGCCTTCTTTGGGCGGACGCACCTGACCGGTGACCGTGTCGCCGGTCTTCAGGCCAAATCGACGGATTTGCGACTGGGAGATATAAACGTCCCCGGCCGCCGCATGGTAGGACATCTGCCGCAGGAATCCGTAGCCCTCATCCATAATTTCCAGAATGCCTGAGGCCACCAGGCATTGCTGATTCGACGCCATCTGGAAAATGCGGTTCAGTACTTCTTCGCGACGCAGGCTGCTGAGGGCCGCGCCGTCTTCCAGCCCGACCAGGTGAGCCACTTCCAGAAGTTCGTCTTTGTTTTTGGCGCCCAGCTCCGCTACGTCCAGAGCCTGCTGCGTGATCGTTGCCATGTTCACCTCGTTACTCTGCAGGAAACCTGCTCAATCTTGGTATTTGAAATTACGGGAGCAGACGATATTTTTCGTTGCATCCCTGCTTAATCGCATCCGTTTTGGTCGCATCCCGGAGACTGGGCCCGGCCGATCGGGCCATCTGATCTGGTAGAAATTGGTTGCTGAGGAAGTCCAGCGGCTAGTAGTTGTTTTCTGAATTTAAAATTATGCCTGAGTCCTTCAACCCTGCTTAGACTGATTCGCTCAAGGGCAATGGCCGCTGACTGCCTTCTCTGATGGTCCTTTTAGCCACCCCAAAGAAGTCCCGGAACAGGGGGTGGGGACGGTCGGGACGGGACTGGAACTCCGGATGGAACTGCACGCCCAGCATGAATGGGTGGTTTCGTACTTCGGTGGTCTCCACCAGCTTGCCGTCCGGAGACAGGCCGCTGATGATCAAACCCGACTCCTCCAGACTCTCCCGATAGTCATTGTTCAATTCGAACCGGTGCCGATGACGCTCGGCCACCTCGGATTTACCGTAGGCCAATGCGGTCAGAGTGTCTTTCACCGGAGTACAGGGATAGCGCCCCAGCCTCATGGTGCCGCCCATCTCGGTGATGTCCTGCTGGTCTGGCATTATGTGAATCACCGGGTGGGGAGTGTCGGGGGCAAGCTCCGAAGAGTTGGCGTCTAGCCCCAGCACGTTTCTCGCCCACTCAATAACCATTACTTGCATACCCAGGCACAGGCCCAGGTACGGTACTTGATGCGTGCGGGCATAATGCACTGTTTCGATCATTCCCTCCACGCCCCTGGGTCCAAATCCGCCCGGAACGATGATGCCGCGGGCGGTGCCCAGGAGAGCGTCCGCACCCAGCCGTTCGATGTCCTCGGAATGCACCCACTGAATGTCGACATCCGAATCGTGGGCAACGCCGGCATGACGCAGGGCTTCTTTAACCGATATATATGAGTCGGGATATTCGGCGTACTTGCCCACCACCGCGATGGGCACCCTGGACTTGAGCGAACTCATGTGGGCCACCATTTCCGACCAGTCCTGCATGTCTCTGGAACGGCCCGAGAAACCGAAGGCCCGCATCAGGATGTCGCCCAATCCGGCGTCTTCCAGGATCAACGGCACCTCATAAACATTGCTGACCGTGGGAAGCGGGATCACCGCTTCCACCGGGACGTCGCAAAACAGCGACAACTTGTCGGTGATTGACTCCGACACCGGATAGTCACTTCGGCAGATCAACGTGTCGGGTTGAATTCCGATACTGCGCAACTCTTTGACACTGTGCTGGGTTGGTTTGGTCTTCAATTCGCCAGTGGCGCTGATGTAGGGAAGCAGCGTCAGGTGAATGTAAAACACGTTGTCCCGGCCCACTTCGTTACGCATCTGGCGGATGGCTTCCAGAAACGGTAGACCCTCAATGTCGCCCACGGTGCCACCCACTTCCACCACCACCACGTCCGCCTGAGAGCGTTCCGCCAGCCCGATCAACCTGGCCTTGATCTCGTTGGTCACATGGGGAACCGTTTGTATTGTCCCGCCCAGGAAATCGCCCCGCCGCTCCTTCCCGATCAGGGACAGATATACCTGACCGGCGGTCAAGTTGGACTCACGAGTAAGCTCGATATCGATGAACCGCTCATAGTGGCCCAGGTCCATATCGGTCTCGCCACCGTCTTTGGTGACAAAGACCTCGCCGTGCTGGTAGGGGGACATGGTCCCCGGATCCACGTTCAGGTAGGGATCCAACTTGACTACGGTGACGGATAACCCCCGGCTTTTGAGGATGCGCCCGATGGATGCGACGCTAATCCCCTTGCCGATTGAACTGACCACTCCTCCGGTGACAAAGATATATTTGGTGGTCATGCCTCGACGCTAAAAACTATTGCCAGAGAGGCGCATCAATTACCCGAGCGGAAAATCAAGTAGCTAAAAACAAGAAGGGTGGCTGAGAGAGATACGCACCGCCTTGTCTATACGTATCATGCCGAATTATAGGTTGCCGTGCCGGACGCTGTCAAGCATTGGAGGTGGTCATTTGGTGGGAATTTAGAAGTCATCGCACCCCCAATTGGTCCGGTGTTCCGGTCGTTCAAGCCCCGTCTATTGGGTAGCCGGACCACTTCTGTAGTATTATTGGTGCCTGACCCTCATGCGACCCTGATTGGCCGGCCCCATCGATCAAATCAGGGCCGGCTGGTGAAATGGTAAAGCTTCTAATTATTAGGGATGGCTGCCGGCAATTGCGTTTCCAGCAGCAGACACACCCGGGGGTGACCTGACATGACCCGATACCTGACTCAATACGTGGAACGGATGGTGCCGTTAAGACAGGGCAAGTTCAAGGTCCAGATGGTCGAAGGCGGCGCCGGTCCCGGCCTGCTGTTCCTGCACGGGGCCGGCGGTTTTACCGGCTGGACGCCCTTCCTGGACCGGCTGGCCGGAGACTACCACGTCTACGCGCCGGCCCATCCCGGCGTGGCCGGCTCGGAGGGCCTGGAATACCTGGACGACCTGTGGGACCTGATGCTCTTCTATGAAGAGTTAATGCAGGAGCTTGGCCTGGAACAGGCCTGCATTATCGGGCATTCTTACGGGGGCATGCTGGCGGCGGAGCTGGCGGCCCACCGGCCAGAGCGGGTCACCCGCCTGGTGCTGGTCTGCCCCTTGGGGCTGTGGTTGGAAGAATCCCCGGTCCCGGATTTCTTTGTCCTGACTCCCAGCGAAAGCGCCGGTCTCATGTGGCACGATCCCGACAGCCCCCTGGCCCGGGCGTACAATGCCCGTCCGGAGGACCCGCAACAACGGTCAGAAGCCAACCTGGACCGCACCAGGACCCTGGCGGCGGTGGGCAAGTTCATCTGGCCCATTCCCGACCGGGGGCTTACCAAACGGGCGCACCGTATCACGATGCCAACCTTGCTGCTCTGGGGTGACTCCGACGGTATGGTCCCGCCAATTTACGGCACTGCTTTTCAGCAACTGCTGCCCCATGCTAAATTAGAAGTCATAAAAAAGTGCGGGCATCTGCCCCAGGTGGAGCGCGCTGAAGCGTTCCTGGCCGCCGTCAACAACTTCCTGAAGGACTGAATCCGGCGGCCCGGAGGGTGCCTGAGGGCAACGGCATCTTCCTGCAAGCAGCAAGTCCAGTGGGGTCGGAGCCCCATCGCCTTTCCGGCGGAAGCCGGAATCCAAAGAGCGCCTCTGGACACCGGCTTTCGCCGGTGTGACGGGTGACTCCTTTCAGTCAAGACGCCATTGCCTGGACGGTGTCTCCAGCGCATTTCCTGCCCCTGAGGTTTGATTAAATTTGACAGCACCAGCGAGAATTTTTCATGTCCCTCAAGCAGTTCATCGAAGACTCCCTGGACCGAGAATACCAGCTTCTGACCGGGGCGGTGCAGGACCTCACTCCGGCGGAGTTGGCCTGGCAACCCGGACCCCAGTCCAATCCCATCGGCTGGACGCTGTGGCACATGCTGCGGG
>DASTLM010000036.1:0-7634 GCA_035714945.1 Dehalococcoidia bacterium
AACCACCCATTACTACGAAACTACCGGGCAATTGGTTGCATTGGTCTTCCCTTAGATGCCCAGCAAAATCAGTGCGGAGCATCAGCGAAACAAAAGGCGTATCTTCCGCGTATCTTCCGCGTATCTTCCGCGTATCTTCCGCGTATCTTCCGGGGGAAGGATGGGGTGGCCCGGTCTATGTCTCCGGAGATTGGACCGGCAGTACTACCAAAAACCCGGCGCAATGCCCGCCCATTGACGGTGTTGGACCGGTATCCGAGGCCACAACGACCCGGCCAGAGTGGGAATCTGTCCGTTGTGATGCCTTTCCTGAGGTATCTTTTCCGGGCAGGGACCCAGAATCTGGAGGATGGGAGAATCAGCGAGCATGGTCCAGGTTTTCGGCAGAAGGGGACCGTAACCTATCGTTCGGCCCGGCTCTAGTAGTACACCGCGGTGCCGACACCGCCACCGGCGGCGATAACCTCTCCAGTCACCGACCAGGCTTTGTCCGAGGCGAGGAACGCGGTAAAATAGCCGATCTCGGCAGCGTCCACCATCCGGCAGATGGCATTGCCCCGCGGGGAATCGGGAGCGAAATCGCGGGCTTCTACCTGATCCACCGGGATTCCTAGCTGCCTCGCTCTGGCTGCCAGAAGGCCGGGCGTACGTTCGGTGCGAGTTGTGCCGGGATGAATGCAGTTTACCGTGATCCCGAATCGGCCCAACTGGTTGGACAATGTCTTGGTCAGATGCACCAGCGACGCGTTCCGAGCCCCCCCGCTCAGATTGCCTGCAGTGCGGGCGTTACCCCCGCTGATGTTGATGATGCGTCCCCAGCCCTGCTCCTTGAGATATGGGATGGCCGCGCGGGCACAGCGTAATGCGCCCACGTATTTCACATCAAAGTCACTGATCAGGTCGTCTTCATTCAGGTTGTCGATGGCCCCAGTGGCGCTGGGCGAGCCACCGGGCAGCGACGCGCTATTGACCAGGATATGCAGCCCGCCCAGTTGCTGTGCGGTATCCGAAATAACCCGGTCGACCTGGTCCCGTTTGGTCACGTCCACCACCATTGGAATAATGCGGCGGCCGGTCTCGTCTTCCAGTTCCCGGGCAGTCTGTTCCAATTGCTCTTTGGTCCGGGAGGCGATTACCACATCGGCACCTTCCCGAGCCAATTCCCGAGCAATGGCTTTGCCAATTCCACGACCGCCGCCGCCAACGAATGCATATTTGCCTTCCAGTCCAAAGTCCATGATACCCCCTCCTTATATTGCGACTGACGAATATTGCGACCGATAAATTCCGATATATCCCTACCGCTATATACCTACCGATTCAGGGGCAGGTTATCCAACGCGCCAGCGGGACGCTGCTATTAGCTGGCAGCTAGTCTAGCGATAATTGGTATCCGCGTCAAACGTGAGGGCGACCATCAAAGATCAGGCCCCTGGTGGACCAGAGGCCTGAAACATAGATTGCTCGGGGGGATGGCCTACGGTTGTTTACGGTTGGTTGCAGTTGCTTCAGTCGGACATCTGGAAGAACTTGCCCTCGGTCTTGATGGATGGGGCGACCACCATTTCGGCTTTATGGAAGTCCCGAATGGTGTAAGCACCGCACATTCCCATGGCCACCCGCAAAGCGCCGACCAGGTTCTGTGTGCCGTTGGTCACTGAGGTCGGACCATACATGATTTGCTTCAGTGTACCCTTGGTGCCGACTTTGATTCGAGTGCCTCGAGGCAACTCCGGGTTGGGGTTAGCCATCCCCCAGTTGTAGCCCCGGCCCGGTGCCTCTGCCGCCTGGGCAAAGGGGGTCCCGATCATAACCCCGTCAGCGCCACTGGCCATGGACTTACAAACATCCCCGCCGGTACGGATGCCGCCGTCGGTAATCACCGTGACGTACCGCCCGGTCCGATGGAAGTAGTCCTCGCGGGCCGCCGCGCATTCCAGGGTGGCGGTTACTTGAGGAACGCCCACCCCCGTAACTTCCCGGGTGGTGCAGGCGGCCCCCGGTCCTACGCCGACCAGGATGCCTTCTATGCCAGTTTCCATCAACTCAATGGCTACGTTGTAAGTGACACAGTTGCCCACTATCACCGGGATCTTGAGGGCTTTGATCAGTTCCGAGAAGATCAGGCCCTTGTAGCTGCGGGACATGTGGCGCGCGGTGGTCACCGTTGACTGGACGAACACAATATCGGCCCCGGCTTCAACCGCCATTGGACTCAGCCGCTTGGTGTTTTGCGGGGTAAAAGAAACGGCGCAAACTGCGCCGGACTGTTTGATCTCTTGAACCCTGGCTCCGATCAGACGCTCCTTTATCGGTTCTGAGTATACCTGTTGGAGGTACTGAGTCGCCTCCGCCTGGGGCATGGAGGTTATCTCCTCCAGAACCGAGTACGGGTCTTCGTATCTGGTATACAGTCCCTCAGAGTTAAGCACTCCCAGCCCGCCCATTTCGTGCATCAACACGGCGAATCGTGGGGAGACCGCGCCATCCATTGCCGAGGCGATGAAGGGAGCTTCGAAGGAAAGCCCGCCCAGGTTCATTTTCGTGGAGGTCATCTCAGGGTTGATCGTCACTTCGCCGGGCACGATGGCTACTTCATCGAAGCCGTACGAACGTTCCAATTCTTTAAAAAGGCGTCTGGCCATCTTGGACAACCTCCATCTTCAACCGGGCGTATTCTATTGAATTTAACAGTCGGCGAGGTCTAAAGTCAACCAACCCGGTGCTGCGATTCAGGAAAATCCAAACAGAATCAGGGGGTTTCAATTGGGTTGACCGTTGGTTGCTTTCCATGGTTCGGATTCCTGGACTGCCCCAGGATTGCCTTCAAGGCTTCCCTTACGGTCCTGACGAAAACCAATTCCAGATTGGGACAGGGAATCACATCCGGCCGGGCGGTTTCCGGCAAAATACACCGGGCCAACCCGAGACGGGAGGCTTCCTGCAGCCGTCTGTCCACCTGGGGCACGTTGCGTAATTCTCCGCTCAGTCCGACCTCGCCAAGGGCCACCGATCGGGCGTCGATGGACTGGTTATGCAGGCTGGAGGCTATCGCCAGGATTACGCCCAGGTCGATCGCGGGTTCGATTACCTTGAAGCCGCCGGCAATGCTAACGATAATGTCCTGTCCGGCAATATCCAGAGAAGCCCGGCGGCTGGCCACTGCGGTTAGCATCAGCAGCCGGTTATAGTCCACACCGTTGGCCACCCTCCTGGGGACTGGTGCATACGAAGGTGAAGTCAATGCCTGGACTTCCATCAAAAGGGGCCGGGTGCCTTCCAGCGCCGGCACCAGGGCGGCTCCCACCGCATGCTGGTAACGCTGGGCCAGTAGGGCCCGGGACGGGTCGGGCACTTCAATCAGGCCTTGCCCGGTCATTTCAAATACCCCTACCTCGATGGTAGAGCCAAACCGGTTTTTGCCGCAGCGCAGGATCCGGTAGGAATTCAGGTCTTCCCCTTCCAGATACATGACCGTATCCACCATGTGCTCCAATACGCGAGGCCCGGCCAGGGAACCGTCCTTGGTCATGTGACCGGCGATCAGTAACGGTACGTTGCGCTGTTTGGCCCAACGCAGTAGCCGGAGGCCGCACTCCCGGACCTGGACGACGCTGCCCGGACCGGACGGTGCGTCCTGGGTATATAGGGTCTGGATGGAGTCCACAATGACCAATGCCGGGCGGCATTCTTCGAGACGGGCTAGTAGCTGCTCCACATCGGTTTCTGACAGCAGGAAGATACCTTCGCCGGAAATCCCCAGGCGTTGGGAACGCAATTTGATCTGGTGGGGCGATTCTTCGCCGCTGGCGTACACCACCGATCGGGCAGTGGAGGACAGATACCTGGCGATCTGCAGCAACAAAGTGGACTTCCCCACGCCGGGTTCGCCAGCCAGCAGTATGACCGAGCCGGGTACGATGCCCCCGCCGAGCACCCGGTTAAGTTCAGCCGAAGGCAAGGCGATCCTCGGTTGGTCGTTCGGGTTTAGTTGGGACAGTTCCTGAAGCGGTTCGGCGGTCGCTCCTACCCAATTATGGCGGGAAGCTGGGCCAGGGGGCGCAACGGTTGTCTCGGACAGGGGCGCCCCGGAGCCACATCCGGGCGACGGGCAGAAACCCATCCATTTGGAACTTTCGTACCCACAGTCCCGACACAGGAAAACGGTGTGCTGCGGTTCTTTAGGTCTGGGCATTTGACCCAATTATAACAACAGGAGGCCCCAAATCCATGGGGCCTCCTGTCAGTATTAGAGCCTTTGGTCGGTTATTTTTAGCCGACTACTGCAACCTCAGAGACTTCGGAGCGGGTGCGCACCGTAATTTTGCCCTGGTCGTCAAGGTCAACCACCGCAACGTCCCCGGCTTTGATGCGCCCGGCCAATAGCTCATCGGACAGTCGGTCTTCGACTTCGGTCTGGATTAAACGGCGCAATGGCCGGGCACCCAGCACCGCGTCGAAGCCGTGCTCACCAAGATACGTCTTGGCCGCTGGGGTTATCTCCAGGTCTATCTCCTTCTCCACCAATTCCTTCTTCACAAAGGCCATCATCAGATCGACTATCGACAGGATCTGCGGTTGGTCCAGTTGATGAAAAACGATGGTTGCGTCCAGCCGATTCAGGAACTCCGGCCGGAAGAAGCGCTTTACCTCATCCATAACCTTGTCCCGCATCCGGTCGTAGGCGTGAGAAATGGTCTGGGCATCGTCGGACTTCACGGCGAAACCCATGGTGGTATCTCTCTTGATCAGGTCGGAACCGAGGTTGCTGGTCATCACGATGATCGAGTTGCGGAAGTCTACCCGACGCCCTCGGGCATCGGTCAACTGACCGGCGTCGAATATCTGCAACAATATGTTGAAGATCTCCGGGTGAGCCTTTTCGATTTCATCCATCAAGATGGCGCAATAGTTCTTCCGGCGCACGGTTTCGGTCAACTGGCCGCCTTCGTCGTAGCCCACATATCCGGGAGGGGCACCGATGAGCCGGGCCACGGTGTGCCGTTCCTGGAATTCCGACATATCCAGGCGAACCATGTTCTCCTCGTCGCCGAACATGAATTCGGCCAGGGCGCGCACCAACTCGGTCTTGCCCACGCCGGTGGGCCCCAGGAAGAGAAACACTCCGATGGGATGCCTCGGGTCTTTCAGCCCGGACCGCGCCCGACGCACCGCCTTGGAAATGTTTATGATGGCTTCATCCTGGCCGATGATGCGCTTGTGCAGTTCTTCTTCCATGTGAATCAGCCGCTGGGTCTCTTCTTGAGCCAATCGGGTAACCGGAATGCCGGTCCACATGCTGACCACCTGGGCAATGTCCTCCTCGGTTACTTGCGGCCGCTCTTTAATCCGGCCTTCGTGCCATTCCTTTTCCAGGGAATCCAGGTTCTGGTTCAGGTTTAGCTCGCGGTCGCGGAGTTCTGCGGCAAATTCGTACTGTTGAGAAGCGATGGCTTCGTCTTTCTCTTTGCGGACGGTGTCCAGGACCTGCATGGCATCCTTTACCGACGCAGGCGTCGCGCTGCCCCGGAGACGCACTCGAGACCCGGCCTCGTCCAGCAGGTCAATTGCCTTGTCGGGCAAGAAACGGTCGGGGATGAACCGGATCGCCAGGTTGGTCGCCGCTTTAATCGCTTCCTCAGTTATTTCCACATTATGGTGCTCTTCGTAGCGTTCCTTGACCCCTCTCAGGATTGCCAGGGTGTCTTCCTGGTTAGGTTCTTCAACTCGAACCGGCTGCAAACGACGCTCCAGCGCCGGGTCTCTTTCCACATACTTGCGGTAGTCGTCCAGCGTCGTGGCGCCGATGCACTGGATCTCCCCTCGGGCGAGGGAGGGCTTGAGGATGTTGGAGGCGTCCACTGCTCCCTCGGCTGCGCCCGCGCCCACGATGGTGTGAATTTCGTCGATAAATAGGACGCAGTTCCCAGAACTCTTGATCTCTTCAATCACTTTTTTAAGGCGTTCTTCGAACTCACCACGGTACTTGGTTCCGGCAACCAGAGCACCCATATCCAGCGTAACCAACCGTTTGCCCTTTAGCGTGTCCGGTACGTCGCCGCCGCTGATGAGTTGGGCCATAGCCTCGACGATGGCCGTCTTGCCTACACCGGGTTCACCGACCAATACCGGGTTATTCTTGGTGCGACGGCTCAGTATCTGGATCACCCGTTCCAACTCAGTTTCACGGCCAATGACCGGGTCCAACTTGCCAGCCCGGGCGGCCACGGTAAGGTCGATGCCCAACTGGTCCAGCGTGGGTGTACGGGTGCTGCTGCGCGTCCCTTGAGCCCCGCTGGGTGAACTGTTGCTGAGGATTCGGTGGGTCTCAGCCCGCACCTTCTCCAGGGTGACTCCCAAGCTTTCCAAGACGCCAGCGGCGACACCTTCACCTTCCCGGAGCAGTCCGATGAGCAAATGCTCGGTGCCGATATACGTATGGTTCATTCGGCGGGCTTCGTCCACCGCCAACTCCACCACCTTTTTGGCTCGAGGAGTGAGGCCGATTTCGCCCTGGGTGGGTTTCTCCCCCCGTCCAATGATGAATTCGACGGCTGAGCGGACCTTGCTCAGGTCAACCCCCAGCCCGGACAGAACTCGGGCGGCAACTCCCTCCGTTTCTCGCACCAGTCCGAGAAGGATGTGTTCGGTCCCGATATAATTGTGGTTAAATCGCTGGGCTTCTTCCTGGGCCAACGACAGCACCCGGCGGGCCCGTTCTGAAAATTTCTCGAATCTACTTCCCATAATGCCGCTCCTACTGGGCTAACGTGAGGGACCCTGATTAGTGCGCAACCGAAGCGAGCTCAGGACTGAGGTGCGGTTACCACCGGGCAGGTATGGACATGAGTCCCCTTCGATCTTCCCTACAGTTCCTGCACAATTCCACCTGGACCACGCAGGGTCTTCGAGCCAGGCTCGACTATCTCATTATATGGTAGGCCCAAAGTACTGTAAAGGAACTTTATTGACGACCAAGCCACAAAATCCAACCCCCTAGCCACGCGCCAATCACCATTGGCATAAATAAAGAATGAAACGAATAAGTCAGAGGGGACATGGGGTCAGAGGGAGGTTCCTCAGGCCTGAACCAGGTCATACATAAATTTGTGGATCAGGTGTAATTCCCGGCAGTGACCTATTTTCCCACTCCGTTACCAAAGCAGTATCGTCGGCGCTGGGGCGTTTCACTACCGTGTTCGGGATGGGAACGGGTGGGTCCGCCCCGCTAGAACCACCAGGAAACAACCTAGCTAGTATGCGCCTTTTTTCACGATCTGGCAATAGGATGGATGTACTAAAAATGCTTTAATTTGCTAGCCTTTGATTATCGATTGAAGCACTGCCCGAAGCACTGCCCGAGCACTGCCCGAAGCACCGGCCTCAAATCCAAGTCTGGGTCAATTAGGTACGAGGATGGCCCACGCCAGGCAAAGCCTCCGCCGATGGGCGGCTAATATATTTGGGGAATCCGGTCCCGGCGTTTCGGCCCGCCAATACTGGGCATCCTCAAGTAGTGGGGTTGGAGCCGGGCCAGATCATCGTACTCGGCGGCATTCAGCCGCCGCCTGCCCAGTTCAGCCAATGAACCTATTCGCCCAGCCGGTGATTCCTGGACCACCAGGGCCAGGCTC
>DASTLM010000037.1:0-10366 GCA_035714945.1 Dehalococcoidia bacterium
TTTCGGACGGTGATTTCCCCAGGCGTGCCAGGCGGAACTGGGTTTCCGTTTTCGTCGGCGATGCGGACTTCGTTAGTGAAGGCCGGGTGCGGGTACTCTCGGGGCAGCCCGGAGGATCGGGGGCGCCGGTCCATTCCGAGACGCTCGATCGTGCCAAAGCAGGTCTCGGTCATGCCGAACCCAACGATAATTTCCAGGCCGAATCGCTCCTGGAAGGCGCGGAGGAATTCCGGCGAAAACGCTGGCGACCCGTAGAACAACCGAACGGGATTATCCCGGTCGGTGGAGGACTCGGCCTGCTTGGTCAGTACCGGCAACATCATGCCGATGAAGTTGACCACCGTCGCCCCGGCTTCCCGGACCTGATCCCAGAACCTGGATGCACTGAAACGGTCGGCCACCACCAGAGTAGCCCCCGAGGCCATCGCGCCCATTGTCGAGTAATACTGGGCGTTGGCATGAAAGTACGGTAAACAGGTGAAGAACCGGTCATCAGCAGTGGACTGAGTCCAGTGCACGAACCCCTGCCCGGCGGCAACGTACATCTGGTGAGTCACCTGAACTCCTTTAGGGTTGCCCGTGGTGCCCGAGGTATAGACCAGCATCGAAATGTCAAAAGGGGACACGGCCGGAATTTCCGTGATGGGCCTGGCCTGGGCCATGGTTTCTCCGAAGTCGGCCCAATTTCTGATGGGGAGGCCGGGTTTCTCGTTGCCATTACTGCCACCTGCTCTACCCCCACCGGCCGGACCCTCTACCAGGAGTTGGTGTTGGACACTGGGCGCTAGCTTGACGGCTTCGCTGGCTACTTCGATCAACGAGCGCTGGGCCACCAGGATGACGGCTTCGGCGTGGTTCAAGATGTACGCCGTCTCGTCACGCTTGTAGCCGGTGTTGATGGGCACGGTGATGGCCCCAATCAGAGAGAGGCCGAACCAGCAATACAGAAACTCGGGGCAGTTGGTCAGAAATAAGCAGACTCGTTCGCCATGCCTGATGCCCAGGTTTTGGAACATTTCAGCGGCCTGGGAGACCCTTTCTTGAAATTGGCGGTAAGTAATTTTCTGGCCGGAGATCTCAACGAAGGTCTGGTCGGGGTTGTTTGCTACTGCCAGACTCAGAAACTCACCCAAAGTCCGTTCCCAGGGCTTTTGATCTGCGGTGGAATCCAGTCCAATGATGTCTGTCATAACCTGACCAAATAATTAAAGAGTTGTTATTCAACCTAACACCGTACCTGATGGCGGTCAACCGCCGAATGGCCCTCGTTGACAGCAAACTGGGCTGGATTTACACTCGCTCTGGCCCTTAAATTAGAGTTCGGAAGTTTACAGATGGTCCTATGCCAACTTCAGTAGACCCACAAAGATTGAAGCTGAGCCCTGACGACGAGGGTGCGGGCGTCCTGATTGGGTTCGAGTGTCGGGAATGCAAGGTAAAGGTTTTTGGGCGGGCCACCTTTTGCCAGTCCTGCACGTCCAATAATTTGGAACCGATGGAGTTCAGCGCCAGCGGTTCCCTGTTCAGTTACACCATAATCCGGGTGCCACCGGAGGGCTGGCCGGGCCCCGTACCGTACCTGTTGGGAGAAGTCGAACTGCCGGAGGGCCCACATGTGCTGGCCGAAATCATCGAGAGTCAGGAATCCGATTTGACCATTGGCCGGCCCATGGAGTTGGTAATCCGGTCGGTCAAAGCCCTTCGGTCTGATGAGGAAAGGGCCGTGTACAAATGGCGGCCAGCGATCTCGGTACCGGCTAACGGGAAGGCAAAACAATGAACCAGGCGCTAAAACAGCCCCGGCCGGGCCGGGATGTCATGGTGGCCGGCGTGGGTCTCCACCAATTTGGCCGGTTCCCCAACCGGGACCTGGCTTCGCTGGCGGCGGCTTCGGTGGTGGCCGCCCTGGAGGACGCCAGTGTCCGCTGGCGGGACGTTTCAATCGCCTATTTTGGGCACGTGTACTACCACGGCATGTCAGTGGGGGAAACCGCGCTGAGCCGGCTGGGCCTCACCGGTATACCGATCATCAACGTCGAGAACGCCTGCTCCAGCGGCTCCACCGCCTTCTGGCAGGCCTATTGGGGGGTGGCCTCCGGGATGTTCGACCTGGCCCTGGCCTTCGGCGCCGAAAAAGTCCCCAGTGGGCCGGTGACAGTTACGTCAGCCGAAAGCCCGGACCGTTTTATTGGCGCTGATCACATGATGGGCGGCTACGCCCTGCGGATGCGCCGCTACATGGAGGAGACCGGCGCACCAGCCAGCGCCTTCGCCCAGGTGGCGGTGAAGGCGCGACGGAACGGTTCACTGAATCCTTTCGCCCACCGCAGGCAGACCTACTCCATCGAAGAGGTCCTGAACTCGCGCCTGGTTGCCGACCCTTTGACCCTGTTTCAGTGCTGTCCCACCAGCGAAGGGGCCGCCGCAGCGATTATTTGCGCCAGAGACGCCCTGAGCCGGTACAACATCGACCAGAGCCGGTCGGTGCGCATTGCCGCTGCCTGTCTGACCTCGGGCATCTACAACGGCCGGGGCAGCGACCACTCGGCCTTTAGCCCTTACCGTACCGAGCCTGCCGCATTGCAGGCCTACGAAATGAGCGGGCTGGGGCCAGAAGACGTGAATCTGGTTCAAGTCCACGACGCGGCCACCATCGGAGAGTTGCAACAGCTGGAGGCATTGCATTTGATTCCCTACGGCGAGGCCTGGCGGGCCACCGCCGAGGGGCGCACCGCGCTGACCGGGGACATTCCCACCAACACTGACGGCGGACTGCTGGCGATGGGACACCCCTTCGGCGCTACCGGAATACGTATGATCCACGAGACCGTGACCCAGCTGCGAAGGGAGGCGGGGCCCCGTCAGGTAGCCAGGGCCAGGGTGGGCCTGGCCCAATGCTCCGGTGCGGGCGATGTCACCACGGTGCACATTCTTACCAGGTAGTCATTTGCGGCGGTGACTAAACGCCTCTGGCGTGCTCCCTCAACTGGGAAAAGTCAGCGCGGAAGCCCTCGACCATCGCCCGGCGGTCGGTGCCATGCAGCACAAAGCGGGCGCCCTGGCGGATCCAGTACTTGGAAAGCTCCGGCGATTGGTGGTGTACCAGGGTGGGCAGACCGTGGGCCTCGGCGGTATCGATCACCTTCTTGACCGTGGTCTGGTAGACCGGCTCGTCATACATGTCGGGCACACCCAACTGGATACTCATGTCGTTGGGCCCCACGAAGATGCCGTCAATGCCCGGGACCTGCAGAATATTTTCCAGGTTTTCGACCCCGGCCACGCTCTCGATGCCGATGATGGCGATGTTGTTCCGGTTGCGGTTTTCCAGGTAGGATTTGGTCGCCTGGCTGGGACATTCCCCGGTGTCAATCACCCGACGGGCGGCCTCACCCTTGAGGGGCCGCCACTTGGCCGCCGCTACCACATTCTTGACCTGCTCTACTGTCTCGCAGTAAGGAGCCAGTACGCCTTGTGCCCCGGCGTCCAATGCCATGGTCACATAATGCGAGTCTGGAATGGGTATGCGCACGATGGGCACCACCCTGGTGGTGTTGAACATGGCCAGAAAATCGCCCAGTTCGCCCCGGCTGCGCGAGTTGTGCTCAGTGTCGATCACCACATAGTCCAGTCCTATGCCATCCATAAATGGTATCCATTTGGGATTCCGGCTGACACTGATCATGGTCCCAAAAACCCGGCCACCCGACTTCAGGACGGCCTTTAACTCTGCCCCATTCATATTTGTACCCGGTCCTTTTTAGATTTATCATCGCTTCATCGCCCACCCGGGCCGGGCCAGTATAGCATTGGGGATGGCCCCCGGTGAAGAAAACGCCATTGGCCGGTTCACCTGTCGGTCATTCATCGGTCATTCAATTGTAGCGGTGAGGGACGCACTCACCGGCAAGTTGGACTTTGGGGGATTCCATCATAAAACGTGTCGCTGGAGACTGCCGCCTTTTATGCCAGACCCGTAGGCATCAGGCGGCAGAGGAAAGCGACAATCCCTCCTTTATGTCAGATCCGTAGGCATTTCCTGACATTCTCAGGTTGATAAACCTGGATGCTTCCTCAATACTTGAGGAATGAAGCTGGTGATTAACCTTAAATTGTTGCCGTCTCCCTACCAACATAAGTCCTTGCTCCAGACCTTGGAACAAGCCAACGATGCCTGCAACTACGCTAGCGAGATTGCCTGGGGAACCCAGACCTTCGGGCAGTTCAAGCTCCACAAGCTGGTTTACCGGGACATCCGAGAGAAGTTCTCCCTCACCGCTCAGGTTGCTGTGCGGGTAATCTCCAAGGCGGCCGATGGATATAAGCTGGACCGGAAGACCCAACGGGCTTTCCGTCCTCACGGCGCTATCACCTATGATGACCGCATCCTCCGCTATCTCCCGGATGACCGGGTGTCCATCTGGACGCTGGCGGAGAAAGCACGGCAGACCATCCCCTACGCTTGCGGTCCCAAACAGAGAGAGTTGCTGGCATACCGGATGGGAGAGACGGACCTGGTGTACCGGGATAACACTTTCTACCTGAACACTGTGGTTGACGTTGAAGAACCGCCTTTGCTGGAAACTGAGGATGTGTTGGGGATTGACCTGGGCATCGTCAACATCCTGGCTGACTCCGACGGGGAAACCTATAGCGGGGGCCAGGTGAACGGTCTCCGGAAGCGCCACGCCAAGCTCCGGGCTAGACTCCAGAAGACGGGGAGCCGGGCGGCTAAGCGCTTGCTCCGACAACGTGGTAAGAAAGAACATCGCTTCGCTGGTTGGGTCAACCACAACATCAGCAAACGGGTGGTGCTGAAGGCTGAACGCACGAAACGGGCCATCGCCCTGGAAAATCTCCAGGGTATCCGCTCGCGGACTAGGGTTAGGAAAAGCCAACGGCGACAGCATCACTCCTGGTCGTTCTTCCAGCTTCGGTCTTTTATTCAGTACAAAGCAAGGTTGACTGGGGTGCTTGTGGTACTGGTCCCTCCCGCCTTCACCAGCCAGCGGTGTGCCCGGTGCGGATGTGTTGATAAGGCTAACCGTGTTTCCCAATCCCTTTTCTCCTGTGTTCGGTGTTTCTTCGCCGGGAACTCCGACACTATCGCTGCTGAGAACATCCGTGTTCTCGGTAGGGCCGCTGTAAACCGGCCAGACTTGGCGGCTTCAGCCACTCCAGGGTTGAAGCTAGCTAAAAGCCGCCTGCTTTAGCTGGCGGTTGTTTACAATATGCCGCGATAAAGAATTGAGCGGTTATGGATTATCCCTTGGGCGGCTTGCTATACTGGTTACAGTCAATCGGCGAATTGCTCGCCGAGATTGGAAGATTTTGGCCCAGATCGAAGTAATAACCCAACAATCAAATTGGGAAAATGTCGCTGTCCGCCTCGCCAGGGAACCTGAACTGGCGATTGACACCGAGTCCAACAGCCTCCACGCTTATCGGGAGCAAGTTTGTCTGATACAGATCGGCACCCCCCGGGAGACCTTTCTCATTGACCCTCTGGCGGTCAAGGACCTCACCAGTCTGGGGAATTTGCTGGCCAATCCCGCCATTATCAAGGACTTGCACGGCTCGGACTACGACATAAGATGCTTTGACCGGGATTATCAGTTCCGGATTTCTTCGTTATTCGACACCCAGATCGCCGCTCGATTCCTGGGGTCATCCACGCCAAATCTGGCCTCGGTGTTGGAAAACTTCCTGGGGGTGTCCATTCCCAAGAGCCACCAGCTGCAAAGGTCCGACTGGGCGCATCGCCCGCTGAAAGCCGTGGCAATTGACTACGCCGCCAGCGACGTACTTCATCTGGTCCAACTAGCAGAATCGCTGCGGCAAAGGCTGGCCAGGCTGGGTCGGCTGGAATGGGTAGCGGAAGAATGCCGGCGGATGGAGCAGGTCAGATTCAGGACTCCTGACCCTCCTGAAGTCGCTTTCCTGCAAGTTAAGGGCAGTGACCGGCTGGGCCCCCGGGAATTGGCGGTGCTCAAGGAGTTGTTCCTGTGGCGTCAGGGCAAAGCGATGCAATTGGGCTACCCGTTGTATCGGGTATTGACCAACGAAGACCTGGTTCGGGCGGCTCAAGAGGCCGCCCAATACCCGATGTCGGAAGGTCAATTGGAACAGCGGATGGCGGGTTATGTTCCTGCCCTGAGGGAACACCTGGTTGGCGGATCCAGAGACGACGTCATGTCGGCGATGCAGCGCGGAATTCAAGGCCCCCTGGTATATCGCCCGGAGATTCCCCGGCGGTTTAACGCCTGGACGCTGGAGTGCCGGGACAGGCTGCAACGGCTCAAGCAGCGGCGCACCAGTCTGGGGGCGAATTTGCAGATTGACCCGGCGTTGGTCTGGCCGGCCGCCAGCCTGGAACGGGTCGCCCTCAATCCGGGGACCTGGCGGGTTGAATTTCTGGATGACGGCAACCAGGAAGTGCGCGGCTGGCAACGCCAGGAGTTTTCTCAACACCTGATGGAGCTTCTGGGCGTCAGGGGTTAGCGAAGCATCCCCGCCCATTCTGAAGTTGACCCGGATTAGTGCGCACCTGAATACCCCGGGGAGTTACCTGAGAGAAGGGAGTTCACCTGCCGAAGACTAGACCGCCATATGCACGAGAGTTCAAGGACAATGCAGTCCGGTTGTTCAAAGACAGTGGTAAGCCCAGGTCTTCAGCCTGTCCCCGTATTGCTGGGAGTATAATATCCAGAAATTCTACACAGAAATTCTACACAGAAATTCTAAGCAGGAACTCTAAGCAGGAACTCTCAAATATAGTCTGCTCATTAGAGGCTCCCCATGAACTGCCTCAAATGCGGCTTTGTTGACCAGGCGGAAGCCAGGTTCTGCAAGTTCTGTGGAACCCCGCTTACCGGGTCGGAGCAACCAGGATCTCCATTCCAGCTCGAGTTGACCTCCACCGGCCGGGGGTATTTCGGCCGTCACCGGGAGTTACGAGAGCTGACGACTGCCCTCGAAGATGTTCTTGCCGGCAATGGCCGGCTAGTAATATTGGCCGGTGAACCAGGAATTGGCAAGACCCGCACCGCCCAGGAATTAGCTGCCTTTGCCGAGGCCCAGGGAGCCCAGGTACTTTGGGGACGCTGCTACGAAGGAGAAGGAGCACCACCATTCTGGCCCTGGATCCAGTCTTTAAGGTCTTACCTGGAATGCACCAGCCCGGAGCAGCTTCGCGCTGACCTGGGTTCCGGCGGGCCTGATATCGGAGAGCTGATCCTGGAGTTGCGGGAGAGGCTGCCCGATCTGGGGCGTCCTCCGGTGTTGGAGCCGGAACAGGCCAGATTTCGCTTGTTCAACTCCATCGCCAGTTTCTTGAGGAATTCCTCCCGAAGAAACCCTCTGGTGTTCGTGCTTGACGACCTGCACTGGGCTGACGTCCCATCGCTGCGCCTTCTCGAGTTCCTTGCCCCCGAGCTTGTTCATCTGCCGGTGCTGGTGGTTGGCTCATACCGGGATGTGGAGATAACCGGCAACCATCCTCTGACGCGGACCCTGGCCGAACTTACCCGCCAACCTGCCCTGGTTCGCCTGAACTTGCGCGGACTCAACAGGGAAGAAGTGGAACTGCTGGTCAGGGACCTGGCCGGCAACGAGCCACCCCAGGAACTGGTCACCATGTTGCACTGGCAGACCGAGGGCAACCCCCTGTTCGTCAGGGAGGTGGTCCGGCTCCTGGCCCAGGAAGGCATGTTCGAGTCCCGGCGCATCGGCCAGCTTCAGCAGTGGAGCTTCCGGCTCCCCGAAGGCATCCGAGAGGTGATCGGCCGCCGGCTTGATCGCCTGTCTGGGGACGGCAAACAGGCCCTCACCATTGCATCGGTCATCGGTCGGGAGTTCGACTTCCAGTTGCTGGAACGCTTGACCCTTGACCTCGGCCCGGGCCGGTTTCTGGCAGCTTTGGAAGAGGCGTTGCAGTCGCACCTGGTCCAGGAGGTACCCGGCGAGAACGAGCGCTACCAGTTCAGCCACGTCCTGATCCGGGAGACCCTGTACCAGGGCCTATCCGCCCGCCGGCAAGCCCTCACCCACGCCGGTATTGCTGAAGTTCTGGAGGAGCTGTATCAAGGCGACTTGGAGTCCCATGCCGGGGAGCTGGCCCACCACTTCACCGCGGCCGAAAAGGTCACCGGCAGCGACCGGTTAGTGGCCTATTCCTTGAAGGCTGGAGAGCGGGCGCTGGCGGCCTACGCCCCGGAAGAGGCGCTGGGCTTCTTCCAACGGGCCCTGGCCGCCAAAGAAAAACAGGGAATGGACGCCGAAACTGCCCAGCTCCGGTTCAGCCTGGCCCGGGCGCAGGCGTCAATGGCCCAACACATGGACGCCTGGGCCAACCTGAGCCGCGCCCTGGATTACTACCTGGCGGAAGGAGACGCCGAACACGCCGTTATTGTTGCCGAATACCCCCTGTTTTATGTGCCCGGCCTCGTCGGTCCCTCCCAGCAGGTGCGCCGCGCCCTGGAGCTGGTACCCCCTGATTCCTCGGAAGCCGGACGGCTCCTGTCCCGCCTGGGCCGGCTTCAGAATCTGGAGCGAGGTGACTACCAGGAAGCCCAGAAGGCCTTCAGTCAGGCGCTGGCTATCGCCCGTCAGGGGCACGATAGTATGTTAGAAATGCGTACGCTGATTGATGCCGCCGACGTTGAGTGGCACCACCTGCGCTGGCAGGGGCTGCGGGACAGGAGCCTGCCAGCCATCGAGCTGGCCCGACTCCTGAATGATCCTTATGCCGAAGTCTGGCCGCGTTTTCTGGCCGGCTTTGCCCTGACCACCATGGGTGAGGCCCACCTGGCCAGGGCCCACGCCACCACCGCCCTGGCTCTGGCCGAAAAGCTGCGGAACCCCGACCTGTTAATCCGGGCATCCCATATCGGTGACATCGTCTTTCACGCCCTGGGAGACTGGCCGACCGCCAAAGAGCTCACCGACCGCGGCCTGACAGTAGCTCCGGACTATCCGAATCTGGTCGGTCTCCGGGCTGTTTTGGAGTACGAGTTGGGCAATATCGATGCCGGCCGGACTTATATCCAACGCCTCCTCAAGGCGATGGGCCTGGCCAAACCTGCGGCCAACGCCGAATACGTGTACACGGCCCTGGTGATCCCGATAGTGGCCCGCATCACGGGCATAAACGATAACCTGGACATCGCGGAAGGGGCCGCCAGCATCTTATTGTCTCAGCCATCGGCGACTCTCCTGTATGCTGTACCGTCAAGAATAGGGCTCGCATTGATTGCAGTGGCACGAAAGGAGTCCAGGTTGGCTGCTGAACAGTATGACGTCCTGAAGTCTATAGCTGACACCAGATTTCTTCTCACCGTGGCTATGGACCGGGTGCTGGGTCTCCTGGCCCACACCGTGGGAAACCTGGGCAAGGCCCGGGAGCACTTCGAGGACTCGCTGAACTTCTGCCGGCAGGCCGGGTACCGACCGGAGCTGGCCTGGACCTGCTACGACTATGCAGATTGCCTGCTGGCTCGCCCTTCGACCAGCTCAGCGCCAGCGGAGGATAGACCCAGAGCCATGTCCCTCTTGGACGAGGCGTTGACCGTTGCCAGCGAGCTCGGCATGCGCTCCCTGCTGGAGCGGGTCCTCACCCTCAAGGAACAGGCCAACCTTAGCCGGGACCCGGTCGCGTCGGAGCGAATCACCCCTACCTATCCCGACGGCCTGACCGAACGGGAGGCGGCAGTCCTCCGCCTCATCGCCCTCGGCAAAAGCAACCGGGCCATCGCCCAGGAGTTGATCATTAGCCCCAGCACTGTCGCCCACCACGTTAGCAACATCTTCCACAAGGCCGGTGTGTCCAACCGGGCCCAAGCTGCCACCTACGCCGCCCGCCACGGCTTGATCGCTCTGAACTGACATTGCCTTCCCCCTGCCCCGGGTGAGAAGGGGTACCGGGGATTCCGAGCATATGGCAATTTCTTGCCATCGTCTCTCATCCTTGATTTTCCCATAACCATCATTTCTACCGATGCGTGGCCGGTTTCCCGGTGCTAACCTGCGGGTCAGGTCACAAAGCGAGGAGGTGGTACATGTCAATTGAATCAAGGCGGAAGGCACAACTGAAGGCCGCGGCCGACGCATACTTCCAGGGCCTGACCAACAAGGACATGTCCGCCGTGCCCTGGGACGAAAACGTGACCTTTCGAGGGCCGCTGGCGCCCGGGGGTGCCGGGACGCCCCTCCAGGGAAGGAGGGCGGTGTTGGACTGGTTTACCTCGATCTGTCCTGTGCTAGGCGAAATCAGGGTCATCGAGTATTACATCAACGATGACCTGACGGTTGTCGCGGTAAGGGCCGATGTGGGAATCACCAGTCCTCCCGGTACCCTTCGGGTGGTTGA
>DASTLM010000038.1:0-8167 GCA_035714945.1 Dehalococcoidia bacterium
ACAAACCGGCGACGCCTGCGCCGGCGGACCAACGATACCTCACCGCCCGCACCGCTGACGGCACTTACAACGACCTGCACGACCCCACAATGGGCGCGCTTTACGCCAGGTTTGGCCGTAATTTCCCCTTTACCCGCTCCTTCCAGGACACCCAGAATCTCCATAACCCCAGCCCCCGGGAAGTCAGCCGCAAACTGCTGGCCCGGGACAAATTCGTTCCGGCCACCATTGTCAACGCCATGGCCGGGGCCTGGCTTCAGTTCATGGTGCACGACTGGTTCAGTCACGGGAAAAACGACAAAGACAACCAAATAATGATTCCATTGGCCGAGGGCGACCCCTGGTCCCACGGCCGTCCGATGATGTTCCTGGGGACGGCCAAAGACCGCACCCGTACCGCTGGCTCGGAACAGTATCCGCCGACTTTCCAAAACGCTGAAACCCACTGGTGGGACGGTTCACAAATCTACGGCACCAACGCCGAGACTCTGGCGAAGATACGATCCGGGGAGATGGGCAAGCTGGGCATGGACCGTAACGGCCTGCTCCGAGTTGACGACGCTGGGTTCGACATCACCGGCGTTGTCGGCAACTACTGGCTGGGCCTGAGCATGCTGCACACCTTATTCAGCCAGGAGCACAGCGCCATCTGCGACCACCTCTACGAAAAACACCCGGAATGGTCCGATGACGATCTGTTCGACCACGCCCGGCTGATCAACGCCGCTCTGATGGCCAAGATACATACCGTGGAATGGACCCCCGCCATCGTACCGCACCCCACCGTACACTTTGGAATGCGCGCCAACTGGTGGGGCCTGTTGGGCGAGAATTATTACCGGAAACACGGGCGCGTCGGCAACGGCGACTTTTTCAGCGGCATCATGGGTTCCGAGACCAACCACCACACCGCGCCCTACGCGCTGACCGAAGAATTCGTGTCGGTGTACCGAATGCACGCGTTGATACCCGACGAGTATTCTTTTCGATCCCACACTGATGACCACCTGCTCAAGGAACTGACTTTTCCGGAAATTGCGGCGGAAGGGACTCGAAAGCGGTTGGAAGAGATGTCTCTGTCCGACATCTTCTACTCCTTCGGCACCAGGCATCCCGGGGCAGTCACCCTGCACAACTTCCCCAACTTCCTGCGGGAACTGAAGAAGCCCGACGGCAGGATCGTAGACCTGGCCACCATCGACGTGTTCCGGGACCGGGAACGGGGAGTGCCCCGCTACAACGAGTTCCGGGAGTTGCTCCACACTCCCCCCATTGAATCCTTCGAACAGCTCACCAGCAACCCGGAGTGGGCCGAGCAAATTCGGGAGGTCTACCACAACAACCTTGACCTGGTGGACCTGTCCGTCGGATTGTACGCCGAACCCTTGCCCGCTGGGTTCGGGTTCAGCGAGACGGCGTTCCGAATTTTCTCGTTGATGGCTTCTCGGCGGTTGAAGAGCGACCGCTTTTTCACTGTAGACTACCGTCCGGAGATTTACACACCGGAGGGCATGGCCTGGATTGATGACAGCAATATGTCCACAGTGTTGTTGAGACACATCCCGGCGCTGGCTCCCTTCCTCAGTAAGGTAACCAACGCCTTCGCTCCCTGGCCTACCGCCAGGTAGTAGGCGTGGACTACGATGCGCTTTACATTAGTAGCTTCAAAAAGGGTAGCTTCAAAAGGACGGCGAAGGTGGGTATCCCTTGGCTAACCGAAGCCCAGGGGTCTATCCGTCCACCGGCCTGGCCGACCTGCTCCGGCTGGCCGGTCGCCTGGTCCGGGACTATGTGCGCAGTCCAAGCTCCTTCGACGGGTCAGACTCGATACGTAAATGGATCAAGGCCACTGCTGCCCGGCTCGGCAGCGACGATTTCATCATCAATCTACTGGTTACCCGGCTGATGCTGGTCACCGGTCCCGACCTGTCCCGGCATATTCTGGAGCAAGTACCGGGGGACGCCACCTTCGTGGCAGGACCCAACAAGGTTAACGCCATGTCCTTCCTGGCACCCCAGGCCCTGACCATCTGTCAGGGAGAGCAATGGAGCCGGCTGCGCCAGTACAATGAAGCGGTGCTGGACACCGGCCGAAATTCGCAACGGCAGCAAGCGATCCTCGACCAGGTGCTTCGTACCTTCGCCAGTCCAATCTCCGGTGTGTCCGACATCCGCCAGCGGATGAGTGCAGTAATGCTGGGTGTGGTATTTGGCGAGGGCGAATCCCCGGCACACCTGGCCGAAGACATTCAGGTCTTGTTCGGCTACGTGACCAGTCCGATCCGGCGAATACTTTTGGGCTGGCGAGAGCGGAGCCGTAGAGCGAGGTTCTATGGAGCCCTGGCTGAGTTATGGAGCAACCGCCAGGACTCGGATCACCCTAGTTTACTGACCACTGCGCATCAGATTGCTCCCGAGGGCAATCACCGCCAGGAAGAGTTGCTGAACCAGATTCCACATTGGATGTTCACTTTCACCGGATCGGGCACCGACTTGCTGTCCCGAACCCTGGCGATGGTGTCGTCAAGGCCCGATGTACGGGACAAGCTGACGGATGAAATCGCTGGTGCCGGTTCTATTGAACAGGCGGACAACATCGACCAACTGCGCTATCTGGAAGCCTGCCTGCTGGAGACCTGCCGTCTGTTCCCTCCAGTGACCCGCACCTCCCACGCTGCTCCCAACGGTGGCACCTTTGGTGGTACAAACTTGCTTGCCGGAGTGGAAATCATCCATTATTTCCCAGTCAACTACCGGGACACTGGAGCGGATCCCAGCGCAAACAATTTTCAACCGGAGAGGTGGCTAGACCCAGCTCAAAATGCCCCGATGGCATATCCCAACCTTTTCCTCAGCGGGCCCCGGGCCTGCCCTGGGAAAGACCTGATCTTGTTTATTTGCAAAGCCGCCCTGGCGGTTATGTTAACCCGTCACCGATTGACCATTGAGAGTCCCGCCCTGGCCACCGACCCTTTGCCTTTTTCCTTCCCAGCGGACCACGTTCACATTTCCAGCGGACGCCGTTCTCAGTAGGGTTATCAGTGCCTTTGCGCAGAATCCCAATCAAGTCCCCACCGTCAAAAACCAGATGAGGACGGAGTTACGGTGCTGCTGGGATATTTCCACACGCGGTGAATACTGACGATTCTCCTTTTTTGTGGGTGTTGACCGCAAAGTCACCAGTAAGGAAACTACTCAATGGGGCGTTCACGATGGTCACCGAAACACCGGCACCGTCCGCGAAGCTGGTCAGGCTATGAACAACGCCGCCCAGGGAGTCGCCACATTGCCCGGAGTGAATGTGCACCAATTCCGACTCCAGCGCACCCGGGGTGAGGTTCAACACCACCTCGGTCTGGCCATTCCGACTGGTCAACGTGGCCCGCCCAGACTGACCTGAATCGTTTTCCTGGTTAAGGTCAAAGGTGACCGAGTTCGGTGAGGCTTGAATTTCCGAGTAGAAGTCGTCCCTGAGCCCCAACAGATACTGGGCGATGAACTGGGCGTCCTCAAGGGTTATCCGGTCGAAGGCTCCGTCCTGCTGCACGCTGGCGGCGTTTACCGAATGAAGACAAGAAGTCGTCACCTCCGCGGTACACGCTTCCCGCGACCCTGCCAGGTATTGGGCAATGAACATCGCATCGGCGATGTTGACCTCGCCGTCGGCCCGGGCGTCGCCCCGTTGCACTGTCTGGCTCAAAACTGGGGGCACCGCGATAGGGTTCCCGTCAATGTCGCTGAGGGAGGTCACATCCAGGTCCACCTGGCACTGCTGGGTGGCGCTGCCGGTAAGCCGGGTCGTCAGGTGACCCAGGTCGGTGGGCCAGGGTAAACCGATGGCATCGGACCCATTGAAGGTCGTCAAGCCGCTGGTGTTATCAATGCTACGGCCAATAATCGGGAAATCCATTTCCCGTACATCCAGGATATTGACGCAAAGAGTTCCAGGAGGAAACGCCGGGTTGGCCGAGGCATCCAGATACGTGAGTCCGGCCTGGAAGGACTCCAGGTCGACATTTACATTGTTGCCGGTGATGGGGTCAAAGACCCGGGTTAGATCCACCTTGAATCCAGTGGCATCATCTGACGAGTCCTGGTGCAAGGTGAATGACGGGTCCGCTTGAGAAGGTAGAGGCCCATCGATCTGAAAGAGTATTGATCCCACCTCGGTTCCAGCCGACTCATTCCCTTGATCGTCCCGGAACCGCGCATAGACCTTAGCAATGTCCCCGGATTCACCTGGAGCGAGCTCCCATGGCAGGTCCTGGGCAAAAGGCTGCCAGATGGCGTCCTGGAAGAATGGATCGTTGCTCAGAAGTACATCGGTGATGTCGTCGAAACTTTCATTACCCCGGAATTCCCCATAAGATGCGAACGAAATGTCCACATTCAGATCAGGTGTTGAAGGCGTTCCTCCATTGATAATTACCCGTGCTTCGGGCGGAATCGGATCTTCCCTGGGTGTGACCTGCCCGCTGTCCAACACCGCGCTGTGGTGGTCGGCCGAATCAACGGCAATCAGACGATAGAAATAGGTGGCATCATTGTCCGCCGGGTCGGCGTAGGCGCCGCCCAGGGGTAGCTCAGCCTGTCCCAGGACCCAGGGGCCATCTGGAGTGGTGGCGCGGTAGAGTTCTAACCGCGCGTACCCGACCTTGACATCATAGGAGAGCAGGACTGACCCGTCGCCCGCCTGGCGGTGGAAAAAGTCAGGAGCCTCGATCTGGTCATCTCGGGGGTCCAGGGGGTCCAGCCGGTGAAGCAATACTTCAGAGCCATCGTTCTCGCCACCACCATCCGAGTCCGAGTCGTTGGGGTCCGTACCCGACAGATACTCACTCAGGTTGTCCAGGCCGTCCAGATCCGGGTCAGCGTTGGGATTCCTGACCTGGTGCTCGTCCTCGAAGGTGTCGGGCATGCCGTTGTCGTTGCCATCATCACCTTCCAGAACAGCGAAAGAGCCCAGGGACTCCCGTTGGAAGCCAGCGGAGCTGGCCAGGACCAGCACCCGGTAAGCGCCTTCATCCAGGGGTGATGGCGTCTGGTCGCCTCCCTCCTCTCGGGCCGGTTGTACCCGTTCTGCCTGGTTAATACGGGTATAGGTACCGGCGTAAAAGCCATCGTCGGCCAAGCCGTCATTGTTCTGACCGTCGTCCAACAGGCGTACAGTGGTCTCAGTGCCATCAGGAGCAGTAACTATGGCCACGACCGCTGAACTCAGGACGGGCCGGTCCGACGAAAGGAACGCCGGAATCAGTACACTATTGCCGGTGAAGAAACTCGCCCCGAGGGTATCAGGCAATAGCAGTTGCAGCGTCAAGTTGGTTTGGCCACTGGCCAACGCCTGATATCGCACCTCCTTTTGAGAACCTCCCTGATGAGTCACCAGCATGAGCCAGGTCCCGGGCTCGGGGTTTCCAATACGCCAGCCCAGATGGCCGTTTCGGAAATCCTCGAAATCATAAGGCAGATCTTGCGGGTCAATGATATTGCCGCTGGGGGTTTCCAACCGCAGCCGCATTTCCACGCCACCGCCCAGAACTCTTCCCGGCCAATCTACGGCGAAGAGTACTTCGGACAGGGTGTTGTCGACGATGACCTTATGGGCTTGCTCCACCACTGGGAAGGGTATGGTGCCTTTTTCGGCCAGCAATCGCTGGCGTCCTTCTCCAGCGGCCTGGGCAAACTCATAGGTGCTACCCAGGTCGAGGGCCATGTCCTCTGGAGAAACGGGAGCGCCGCTCAGTGCAGCGCCTGCCGGTAAGCTGACGAATACGTCATTGTAAAAAGACGGTCCACCGGTGGCTGTAGCGATCTCCTGCATCAATATCTCATTGGACTCAGGGCCAAAGGCGATGGCCGTCACTGGGCAGCCCGTGGCGGCCACCGCCGCCTGCACATCTACCCAAAGCAAACTCTGGTTCTCCATGCCATCAGAGAGCAACACGAAGGAGCAGCGGGGATTGCCGGTGGTGCTGCCGGCCCGCTGATTGACTGCTTCATCCAACCCGTCGCCAATGCTGGTGGCGGTGCCGGGAGTCAGGCCGTTGACGAAGGACTTGGCATCATTCTTCACCGTCAGGTCGACACTCTGCATGGCGAAGGGCGCCGGGTCGACATCGCTCTGGAAGGGCACCACGGCAAGTCCCTCAGAATTTCGGGTGATGTCCACGTAAAAGCTAGCCGCATCCTGGGCAGCCTGCATTTTATTGCTCGAGGCCATCGAGCCGGAGCGGTCCACGATCAGGACGTGATCACTGTCGTTGGCATCGTATACGAGACTGGCGGGGTTGGTGTCCGTGGCGATGACGTTGGAAGTTCCCGGTTCTTCCAGGAATACCTCCAGACTGTACGTCCCATCCGCCGCCTGCACTGGGGACTGAACCAGCAACCAATACTGTTCCTGGATAAATCCGCCCGTGGTAATTGAGGACGGGATGCCGTTCACTTCAGCCTTGAAGTCACTGTTGGTAAGCCCACCAACCACCGGGCCGGTGGGTGAGCCATTGGTTACCAGAACCTGGGCCAGGAACTTACCTGGGGTATCAAAGGGCCCCACAAAGGCGGTAGCCAGGTCATCCGGCAGCTTGATGTCGATGACCGGCTCGGCGCAGGATAGAGTCAGGTCAATCTGGGCGGAGTTCGCCTGGCCTCCAATTATGGCAATGATTCTGGTGATGCCGTCATTAAGGAAACTTTGTTCCCAGTCGGCGCCACTCCCCTCAACATTGGTGGCCAATGCCGTTCCCTTCTCCGTAATCACGTGGTAGAAAGGGTCGGCACCGGAGTCCCGGTGGAATGAGGCGCTAACCAACGGGCATTTGGCGCCCGGAGTGGCGGAATAGTAGCGGGCTCCGTATCTACTGACACCCTGATTGCTGAAGGTGGCGGGACTCCCGATATCAATCGTCCCAGCGTCAGCCGGTATTAGTGGACCGTAGGGTGCGGGGTTGCCCGCCTCGTCCTCATCAGAATAGTTGTAGGAAGGTCCGGGTGCGCCCGATAAATCTTTGGTCCAGTTGGCCAATGTGAAGCGGCGGAACATCGAATTGAAGTCCGGACACCCCAGAGAGCTCAAGGCCTGGTTCAGGGCGGAGATATTATCAGCACTCAGCGCGGCGGTCCATAATACTCCGAAAGCGTCAACTCCTTGCCTCACCGGGCCGGGAGTAGCTCCGCACTGCTCAGAGTAATAGGTCCACCACAAGGCCGACAGGTAACGGTTAGGGTCACTGGTCAAATCGATGTTGGTGTTAGCCAGATAATTGTTAACTTCTTTATTGTAAGAAAATGGCGCCGACAAGGCATTGGCCCAATTGTCCACGTTACCGAAGACCTTGTCTTCCATTGAGCGGGCGGTCCCTTCGTGAAACCAAAGTGCGTCGAAATTGTTACTACTCGGGTCATTACCCCCATCGCCAAGCTGGACCTGGTGGTATAACTCGTGTCCGAAGACATACTGCAACAACTCTGGCTGCAGCGTCGGCGATGCATCACATTCATCGAAGGTGGTCAGGAAGGTATCCCCAGGGGAAACGAAGCCGTTGCATTGACCGACGTTATCACTGGCCGCGTTAGCATCGCTCAACCTGACATGGAACTTGACCGCGACATCCGAATACTCGGGTGCCGGGAATCCCATCTCGTCAACATAGGCTTCCCAGTAGTCTGCGGTGTGGGTTGCACTTCGGTTGGCCTGGTCGGCGGAGGTGGAGTTTGCGTCAGTTTCTCCCACTTCGTTAATCGCATCATAGAAGAGGCAGAACTCCTCCCCGACTGGCTCGATGGCGCTGTCAAATGAGGCCGGGAGTGGAGGGCAAGCGGCCGAGGCGCTCTCTGAAACAGACAACAGGAACAAAAAGGGTAGAAATGATAGGACCGCCAGCGTGAGACGCCTCATCCGGATCATTATTTACGGCCTCCAGTCAGATTGGGCAACACCAAGCCTCCGGCAATCGAGGTCTTGAAGCCAGGCCAAGGTGAGAGTTCACCAGAATGTCGTTTCCCCTCGCCTATCCCCCCGCTAAGCCCGATATCGTCGCCAAACCGGAATCAATCTGGACGCACACTAACACCAAACAATTTAGGTGTCAATTAACTGGCTCGACTACAACCTCGCTGATTTCCAACCTGCTATCGGGTCCGGTAAACCCGTGGGCAGCCAGGG
>DASTLM010000039.1:0-6548 GCA_035714945.1 Dehalococcoidia bacterium
GGACCAATCGGGTGTAGAATCGGGGGGCTGCGATCAGTGCCCAGGCGTCACCCAGACGCCGGGCGAAGGCACAGACCTGGTCTTTTCGGTCCCCGGAGGCTGGCAACGGGATGTACTCACCCCTCTTGAATAGCTCCGGCAATTCGCGGCGAATCCGCAAGGCCTGGTGAGTGACGTAAAGCTTCGCCCGCCCGTCTTCCCACGACCGGAGCAGGCCCTCCACCATGGGTACCGGTCCTCCGGCGGTTCCGTCCAGCAAGCGGTCCAGCGCCTCGGCGCACCCTCCGAAATCAACCGGGCGCCGGTTGTCCGGATCGACCAGGCTGAAATCCCACAGTTCCATACCCTGGTAAAAGTCGGGCACTCCTGGGGAGGTGATTTTAAGCAGGGTCTGAGACAGTGAGTTGAGGGCCCCATAGTAGGCTACTGTTTTCTGAAATTTCAGAAAATCGGTGAGGAACCGATTGTCATTGGAATCCTCCAGAATGGCCTCAACGAACTGGACCAGGGCATCCTCGTAGTCCGGGTCCGGTGAAATCCAACTGGTGTGGGTTCTGGCTTCCCGGGCGGCCTTGATCAGGTATTGCATCAGCCGCGTCTTGAATTGGGGCACCTGGTCGGGAGCCAGCGGCCAGGCCCCCAGCAAAGTCTGATACAGTAGCACCTCCAGATTGACGTCGGGCAGTGGTCGTCCGGCCACCGGGCGTTTGCTGGCCTGGTTCCAGGAGATCCAGCGCCGGAGGCGGCGGGTCCATGCTTCGGAGATTTCGGATAGCACGTTAATTCTCGCCCTGACATCCTCGCTTCGCTTGGTGTCGTGGCTGGCGGTGGCGTTCAAGCTGTGGGGCCAGCCGCGCTGTTGACGGGCGTTGTGCTGGTGGAAGGTGGCTACCGACAGACGCTCTTCGGTGGGCGTTCCTCCGACTTCGTTAAGCGAGACCAGTGGATTGTAGGAATACAGGGAAGTGTCCTCCAGCCCTTTGGCCATCACCGGCCCGGTGAACTGACGCCACCGGGCGACAAACCCGTCCCAATGCGCTCGTTGTTCCGGACCAGACCCCTCCAGGTATTCTCCCAGGGCCACGCGCTGGACGAAGTCCAGGGCGCACTGGTCCAGCCCGGTAGACCGGCGGCGGGCTTCTGCCACCGCTCTGCCGATGAACCCCCGTTCCTGACTGGATATCGCGTCTCCGTGGTGATAGGTCCGGTATATTGTCAGGCAGGCGGTGACCTCGATCAAAGCCCGGGCTAATTCGCCATCCGGCAGGTCATCCGCGTACCGGTCCGGCTCAGCCAGCTGCGCCAGGCTCCGCGTCAGATTCCGGAACTCAGGGCCAAACAGATCGGTGATCGCCCGCTTCTTGTTGGTGTAGACCACGTCCTCAAAAGATGCCGGTGAACCGGTAATTCGGTGGTATTCCTGCTCCAGCGTGGCAAACCCCTCCCGGTCGACGAACACACCATTCAGGGCGTTGAGGAAGTCGTAGCCGGTGGTTCCGGCAACCGGCCAGTCCCAGGGCAATGTTTCGTCGTGGGAGAGGATTTTCTCGACCACGACATAGAAATTTTGACCTGAATCCTGGGCAGATCTCTGGTCCGGTCCAATATCGCCGGAGGGCAGTTCTTCCTGTAACCGCCGCAGGTAACCGGCCGGATCGTACAGGCCGTCAACGTGGTCCAGGCGCAGACCGCCGATCTTTCCTTCCCGGGCCAGTCGACGGGCCAGCGAATGGGTCGCGGCAAATACCTGGGGGTCTTCGACCCGGACGCCGGCAAGCTCGGCGATGTCGAAGAAGCGGCGATAGTTTAGCCGGTCGCGACCGGTTTTCCAATAGAGCAGCCGGTAGGGTTGACGGCACAACAGCTGATGCATCCGGTCGAAACTGGCCGGATCCCCCGATTCACCATTGAAGAAAGCCAGAGTTTGCTCCAGGTAATGGGAGACTCCGGGCGTATCCTTTGACCGGTCGAGCAACTGTTCCTTGATGCGTCGCGTTGACCGGTGTCTGGCCGTCAAGTCCTGCGGGCTGGTTTCGTCGTAGGGAGACAGGCCCTCAATAGCGGCGATGATGGCTGACAGGTGGTTGGGCTGGGGAGCGGCGCTGCCCGCACTGGACTGATGGGAGTCCAGCATCCGGGAGAGGACCATACCGTAGGATTTCACCTCCAGCGGCAGCCGGTAATTGAAGTAGCGCACGTTCAGTCCGGCTTCGTCCAGCGCCAGGACCAATTCGCCGGATTCCAAGACTTCGTGATAGGGCTTCCCTAGAATCGGCAGGACCACCTGGTTCCTGGTGGTGCCTGCCGCCGGTTTCCAGTCGACGTCGAAGAAGCGGGCGTAGGGAGAGGATGGGCCGTTTTCCAACAGGTCCACCCACCAGGGGTTCTCCGGACTGGCCGCCATATGGTTGGGCACCAGGTCCAGCATGAGGCCCATTCCGTGGGTCTTCAACTCCCGGACCAGGGCTTCAAATTCTGGCTCGGTGCCCAATTCCGGGTTGAGCCGGGTGGGGTCCGTAACGTCGTAGCCGTGGGAACTGCCCGAGCGGGCCCGGAAGATCGGGGAGGCGTAGATGTGGGAGATACCCAGCCGGTGCAGATAAGGCACCAGGGCCCGGGCGTCGTTAAAGGTAAAGCCCTGGTTGAATTGAAGGCGATAAGTGGCTATGGGGACCCGGTAACCGGCCATTCATCCCACCTTGACCGACAGTTGCTGGCCCAGGGCAGTGAACTGATTCACCCACTCCTGGGCGCCGGCATCCCCCTGGCCTGCCCGGTCCCGAAAAAATGGGAACACACCGTGCAGTAGTTCGTAGTAGAGGTTCTGTACCCGCCACAGGTCCACTTCGAAGGGCATGGCGTTGGCCAACCCAGCGGCCTGGACCAGCCGTTCCAGGATGTGGTCCTCATTGGGTGCGCTGGAAAACCGCTCCATCATGCTTTCGACGTTTTGCCGCAAGAGCAGCCCCAGCCCTTCACCGTCCAGATGCAAGTCGCCGGCTCGGGCATCATTCAGCAAGCCTTCGATTCGCTCGGGGTCCAGGTCATCCTGGGATAAGGACGTGCGCAGGTCGGTATTGACGATGAACTCGGCCGCCGCATGGAGAGCCCTTGGTATCGGGTTTCTCAGGTCGATGAGGAAGCGCATCAGCGGATAGTTGTTCTCGTACTGCTGCCGGTAGACCGCTTCAATGCCGGCCATGGTCGATTCCAGGACCTGCTCCAGGACTTTACGCTGCTCATCCTTGAATAGGGAACGCAGTGAGTGTCTGGACTGACCAAAATGCCGGTCCATCACCCGGATCACCTCAGTGAATTCTCCCCGCCCAAAGATCTGGGACAATTCTTTAACCATTGCCTGATAGGCTTCCTCTCCCTGATACTGCCGGACATCGGCGTTGAGGTTGTGGTCGCCGAGATGCAGGACCACAAAGGTCAGGGTAGCCCCCTCCTGGATGATCTGGTGGATGACCCGGGCCCGCCCGATGGCCAGCCGGGCCCGGCCGGCCTCAAATACCTGATGGTCATCTAAATTAATGGCATAGCCATAAATTACCGACTCCCCGGAGTATTCCTCGAAGAGGGAGCTTACGGCGTAATGGGCCGCTACTTTGGTGAGGTCCACTACGGCGCCCCGGACCCAATTCTCATAGATCCAGCGGCCGTCTTGATGGGCTGGAATGTTGCTTTTGGCCTGGGCCAGGAGGTCCAGAAATTGGGGCTCAATAGCGTCACCAGAGGTCTCCTGGGCCAGTTGCACCGCCCGGGCGGCGTACTGAATTACCTGCACCGTCTCGATACCCGATAGCTCGTCGAAGAACCACCCGCAACTGGTGTACATCAACATGGTCTGACGCTGCATCTCCAGCAGCTTGATGGCGGTGATCCTTTCTTCAAAGCTCAATTCATGGGTGGCGTGCCGGGCGAGGAACGCGTCGAGCCCCCGGGAGGAACGGTCAAGGACGACCTGAATATAGTCGTTGCGGACGGCCCTCGGGTCACGGAACAGGGTCCTGGCCGATTCCTGGTACGCCCGGGATATGGTATCCCGCAACCAGTCAAAGGCCGCCCGCAGGGGAGCGCGCCATTCCTGGTTCCATCTGGGGTTTCCTCCCGAATTGCAGCCACAATTACTGCGCCAGCGCTCAATCCCGTGAGCACAACTCCAGGCAGTCTTGTCGGCAATCACGACTTCCTGAGTGGGGGGATGCTTCTCCAGGTATTCTCCATAATTGGTCAGTCGGGCCAGTTGATTGGTCTCGATGTAGTGCAGGGCGTAGGCCAGGGCCATGTCCCCGTAGCGGTGGTGGTGCCCGTAGGACTCGCCATCGGTGGCGATGTGAACCAACTGGGGCCAGTCGCGCTGGTCGGAGACGGCCCCCAAAAGTCGACGGGCAAAGCCTTCTCCGCTGTTGAGCAGCCCTTCAAAGGCAATTGCACGAGAAATCGGCCCGTCGTAGAAGAAGATGCTGATGGTCCGCCGGGAGGGCAATCGCAACAAATATGCCCTGGTCGGGTCGATTCCCCCATTGCTAACGTCTCTCCAGTTGCGAGCTCCGATCCGGCGGGTCTGGGTCGCCTGGTGCGGGGCCAGGATGGTAAACCTGATCCCCAATTCGGCCAGTACTTCCAGCGTCTCCCAGTCCACGGCGGTTTCCGGCAGCCACATACCCTCCGGCTTGCGTCCAAAACGGTGCTCAAAGTCCTGGATTCCCCAATGGACCTGAGTGTACTTGTCCTCCCGATTCGCCAGGGGCAGGATCATGTGGTTGTACACCTGGCCCAGCGCCGAGCCATGACCGGAAAAGCGTTCCTGGCTGAGCCGGTCTGCCTCAAGAATTTCCCGGTAGGTGTCCGCCGCATTGACCTCCAGCCAGCTCAACAGGGTTGGTCCCATATTGAAGCTGATCCTGGAGTAGTTATTGACCAGTTCAACAATCTGTCCCCCCTCGTCAAGACGGCGGGAGGCGGTGTTTTGAGCGTAGCACTCGGCGGTGATGCGCTGGTTCCAGTCGTGATAGGGATAGGCCGAGTCCTGTAACTCGATGGCTTCCAGCCAGGGGTTTTCGCGGGGGGGTTGGTAAAAATGACCATGCACACAAATATATTTTTCCAATTTACCCTCTTCCAATAGCTCTGTTAGCCACATATCGTATCGTACGAAATTCTGCCGGCATCCGGGTCGGTGCCATTCCTGCGGAATCGCGGTCCGATTACTGGGTGTTGGAGCGTTGCAGCAGGATAAAGGACTGGGCAGGAAGGTTTAAGCTAACCATTCCTTCCGACGTCAGCTCCCGCGGTGTATGGCTGCCCGGGCCCTTCCACCGTTTTTCGGCGGAGTCCACCAACTTATGCCAGGCCCCCGCAGGCAGCGGCACCACGGCCGAAGCCGGGCCGATGCCAAAGTTAAATACCGCAGCCACCTGACCCTGGCCGCGCCAGCGGCGGAGCAACAGGACCGGGGGATTTTCGTATCCCAAGACTTCCAGGTCCTCTTTAGTCAGGTTTGCCAGCGCGGGCACGGACTTACGGGTCCGGAGCAACTCCTGATACAGTTCCTGAAGTGTCCGGTGAGGTTCCTGTTGCCGCAACTGATGGTTGAGCCTGGCGCGGTCGAAGGTTGCCGGGTCCTGAGGATCGGGCGGTTCGCCATCCTGCTGCAAGGCGGCAAACTCCGCCTGACGTCCCCGCCGTACTGCCTCCACCAGATCCGGTTCCGAGTGACTGATGAAGTAGGGGAATGGCGCAGTTTCACCGTACTCTTCCCCCATGAACAGGAGGGGAACAAAGGGGGTGAGCAGCAGGACGCCGGCGGATAGCTTCAGGGCCTCAAAGGAGACCAGTTGACTCAACCGTTCGCCCAGCATTCGGTTTCCCACCTGGTCGTGGTTCTGGGCGCAGACCACCAGCCGATGGGCTGGAATCGCCCGGGAAGAAGTCCCATGCTTATGTCGGCGATAAGTTGAATATCCGCCTGAATAAACGAATCCTTCCCTGATGGCCTTGACTAGCTGATGGACCTGCCCGTAGTCCTGATAATAGCCGTTTCGCTCCCCGGTCAGCAAGGTATGCAGGCAATGGTGGAAGTCATCGCTCCACTGGGCGTCGGCCCCGACGCCCCCGGTATCCTGGGAACGCAGCAGCCGGACGTCGTTGGCGGCGCTCTCCGCGATGAGATAGATTCTCCGGTCAAGCCGCTCCGCTGCCACTTGAACTGCGGTTACCAACTCTTCGAGAAAGGTCCTCGGCGAACGGTCAAGAATGGCGTGCACCGCATCCAGACGCAGCGCGTCGATATGGCAATCGGTGGTCCAATAGAGGGCATTTTCGATGAAGAACCGGCGTACTTCGTCGCTGTCGGCCCCATCGAAATTCAAGGCCCTGCCCCAGGCAGTGGAATACCGGTCAGTAAAATAGGGGCCAAATTCCGCCAGGTAATTCCCTTCCGGTCCCAGGTGGTTGTACACTACGTCCAGGATGACCGCCAGTCCCCGCTGATGGCAAGCGTCAACCAACCTCTTGAGACCTTCCGGGCCACCGTAGGAATT
>DASTLM010000040.1:0-4145 GCA_035714945.1 Dehalococcoidia bacterium
TCGGGCAGGTTCTCGCTGGGCACGACGAAGAAGTCCTCCACCGGCGTCGATCGGATGGCCGCCCGCGTCGAGGCCATATTGAAGGAAGGGTAGAAGGTCCGGGTGGCAGTCATGGTTTTCAGGGGCTGGCCGTCCCGGTACACCTGCACCGTCGAGAGGAATTCAGTTCGGTCGGCATAGGGGACCGCCCTGGTACCAAGGTACTCCATACGATAATTCCCCAGCTCGGTGCTCTCCCCTTCCCGCAGTACTACGTCGCGCTGCACATTGAAGAAGGACGTCCCCAGCACTCCCAGGGACACCATTACCACCGCCAGATGGACAATGTATCCCCCGTAACGGGGCCGGTTGGCGGCAATCAGACGCATGAACGCCACCGGATAACTCTCCCCGGATGAATGGCGCCTCGAAGAAGTCCCCCGCCACCACTCGATGCAAATTCCGGCAGCGACCATCGCGCCGAGGCCAAATCCCAGCAGGGCGTAGGGCTGACGCATTCCCAATATCAGCAGGACCACCACCACCCCAGATGCGAAGGCAACGGGCAGCAACAGCGACCGGCGTAGCGAGGCAAAATTGGCCCGCCGCCAGGGTAGCAGCGGACCCACTCCCATCAGGAAGATCAGCGCCAGCAGCAGAGGCCCGTTGACCTGATCGTAGAAGGGCCGGGCGATGGTGACTTCCTGACCGGTACCCACCTCCCGGGCAATCAGCGGATAGACCGTACCCCAGAGAGTGACAAAGGCGACGCCCAACAACAACAGATTGTTGATCAGGAAGGCCGCCTCACGGGACAACATCGAGTCCAGGTTCTGCGCGCTCTTCAGCAAGTTGAAACGCCAGAAGAAAATGGCAAAGGGAACGATGGTTCCCACCGCCAGGAACAGCAGAAATATCCAACCCAGGGAGGAAGCGCCAAAGGAGTGCACCGAGGGCACCGGCCCGCCCCGATTCATAAACATCCCGTACAGCGCCAGAGAGAAGGCGATGTTGATCAGCACGATGTTCCACATGCGGAACATCCCCCGCCGTTTCTGCACCATTATGGAGTGGACGAAGGCGGTCAGGCCCAGCCAGGGCATAAAGGCGGCGTTCTCCACCGGGTCCCAGAACCAGAAGCCGCCCCAACCCAGAATGGTGTAGGCCCACCAGGAACCCAGCAGTAGCCCGCAGGCCAGCAACGCCCAGGTAATTATCCCCCAGACCCGCCCGACATCAACCCATTCATCCCTGGTCTGCTTGCCCAGCAGCGAACCCAGCGCGAAGGCGAAGGGTATCGTAATGCCAACCAGGCCGGCCATCAGCGCGGGGGGGTGGAAGAACATCCCGAAATGAGTCAGCAGCGGGTTGATTCCCTCACCGTCCGGGGGGACGAAAGGCAGCTTCTCGAAGGGGTTGGCCATCACCGCCATTACCGCGATGAAGAAGGTCTGCACCAGCATCAGGGTAGCAACGGTGTAGGGCAGACTCGGGCGCAGCCTGGCCGGCGCCAGCCAGATGGCAATGGCGGACATCGCAGAAAGCACAAAGGCGATGTAAAGCAGAGAGCCTTCGTTGCCAGCGTAGAAGGCCACCCAGGTAAAGATGTCGGGCATGGCCCGGCTGCTGTGGGCCGCCACGTAGGCGACTTCAAAGTCCCGGCGGATAAACGCGGTCACCATGCTGAGGGTGGCCACCAGCATCACCAGCACCAGGAGGTAGGCAGCCCTCCGTGAGCTTTCCAGCAGCACGGGCACGCCTCTCAACTGGCCCAACACCGAACCGGCGGCGGCATAGGACGATAGCGCCAGCGCGATCCACAGGGAAATTGCGCCCAGGTCTGCCATAAGGGTACTAATTACGCTCCCGTTGGGATTCTCCGTTGCCAACCGGGCATCCTGATGTGCCCCCACCCGAACTGTCTTCCAAACTCACTTCCTCGGTTACCGGCAAATTCTGGCGTGAGGCCAATTCCTGGTCCACCCTTGCCAGGTAGGGGTCCAACTCATCGGCAGCACCGCTGAATTGAGGAGTCGTCGCGATTTGATCCACCCGGCGCGCCGACATCGACCGCAGCACCGCCAGGCCCGCCAGCAGGGCAGCCGCCACGCCCACCAACGGGAAAACCCAGGCCACCAGGTTGAACCCGGACTTGGGCGGAGACGCCAGAATATCCTGACCGTAGCGTTCGGCAAAGAAGTCCAGGATTTCCTGACGGGTGGCCCCCTCCGCCAGCTTTTCGCGCACCAGCGCCCGCATCTGCCGGGCGATGGGGACTTGGGCCTGGTCGATGGTCTCCGCCGGACATACCGGACACATTATCATGCCGTCAATTGCGTAGGCGTCGGCTTCATTATAACCCAGGGGCTGGTCCGGATAACCCAGGGGCTGGTCCAGCCCAGGAGTGGGTCCAGGGGTCTGGGCGTTGACCACACCCGCGGTCAAAAGAGGCAACAGGAAAAATATAACGATACATCGAACCATGCCTTTAACCGGGGAGGGTATTTCCATCAGCTTAACCCCATATGGGGCATCAATTCCTCGAGAGGGACGCCGATTAGAACGAGACCAATGGATCGATAATTGGTCTCGCTGACCGGACTTGAGAACAAAAGAACCCCGACACGACAATATTGTCCCACGTCCAAAAGGCGGATGGCAACAAACAATTACCCGGTTAACAGGGCAATCGCATCTTAGCCGGGTACAGGGTCCCCCGTCACACCGGCGGAAGCCGGTGTCCAGCGTAATTGCCTGGATTCCGGCTTCCGCCGGAAAGACGATGCGGCTCAGACTTCACAGTATTTTCTAGCGGATTGGCTGGCTCCAAGAGGATGCGATTGCCCTGACCAGGTTTAACCCAGCGGTGAGACTGGAAAGCGGGCCTACGGACAGGCCTGGGGATTGGCTCCCTGAAGGCAGTTGACCACATATTCGGCAATGAGCTGCATCTCTTCCCCGGTCAGCAGCCTGGAGAAGTTGGGCATCACCACCAACCCGCTTCCCATGAAGCCGGCCACACCCAGGGCTCCCATCGACCGGACCGGGTCAGCTGTCAGATTGGGAGTGACCACCGGGGTATAGCCGTAGACATCTATCATCCGCTGCAACACCTCACCGTCGCCCTGGCCGGTCTCACCGTGGCACATGGAACAGTTAACCTGGTACAGATGCTGACCGTCGCCGGTAAACGAGGTGGCCTGGGGCGCGGGGAACCAGCCCACCGCCGATTCCGGCACGCTCAAGCGAGGCGGCTCGTGGGCCTTGAACGATTTCTGGTAATGCATCTCGTAGAAAACATCCAACGGGTATGAGCCCTGGGCGCAGCCGCTCATCGCCAGCAGGCCAACCAGCAAGCCGACCCCCAAGAGGATGGACTTTGCCCGGCGGCGGGGGTGGCCTACACTAGACTTTTTCACATTTTCCAGAACTTCAGTCATCGACGTTTCCCGGGTCCGATTGGTTTGAGTTGCTTGGGCTCCCAACTCGGCCAGCGCTGAGATTGTAGACAATTGAGCCGGCAAATCGCCACCTATTGGTTGGCTAGCTCTGCCGTTTAACGTCCACCGCGCCGGCCCGATTCAGAACATTGGCCACCCGGTCATGCTGGTTTTCCTCGGCGTTGACCAGTACCCCAATGTATCCCTCGGTGATCCGGGCATCGTAGAGGCCCTTCTTCAAATTGGGAAGCCTGGACTCGAATATTATGCCCAGCACTGTGAACAGGATGGCCCCCAGCATGGTGCCCTCGTAGCTGATCACCGCCATCGGCGGCAGCGAGATTATGGGCTTGCCGCCGGTGACCATGGGGTAGGCTACCTGGGTCATCGTGGTCAGCAGAAGTCCCGATGTCAGGCCCAGCAACGCACCGACAAAGGGGAAGATATACAACCGGTGCTTCTCTGCCCGCTCGCCGAAGGCCCCTTCGGGGTAAGGGGCGTCGGTCAGAAAATCGAAGTCGTTCTCGGAGACCCCGGCCGCTTTCAGCCCATCACCCGCATCGGCGGCGGCATTCGCATCGTTGAATAACCCTAGAATTGGCAGTTTGGCCATATGCTTACCTCTTAGATTGTGCCCCCTGGCCGTCATGAGACAACCTCAAGATCGGCCATCGTTTCCAAATTAACTTCCCGGATTAAACTTCCCGGACTGACAGGTTGATGAAA
>DASTLM010000041.1:0-7787 GCA_035714945.1 Dehalococcoidia bacterium
ATGGAGGTGCGGCAGCAGAAGGCCCAGCTCCAGACCATCCTGAAGGCAGCTTATGTCTACCAGGATAAAAACGCCATCGAGCTAGAGTTCCGGGGGTAGCTTCGGCAAAACTCCTTGGCAGACCTTCTGGGAAAGCAAGCATGTGGCCCTACAATGGAATTGAGCCGAGGAGGTGGACTGGCGGACAACTTCACCAGGGTATTCACCCCTGTCGGATAATTCCCATCTGTCAGATGAAGTACTAATTATTACAATTGTATCGCCGGTAGACCCGGCCCAGCGGTTCGTTCATGGCATTCTTCCTTTAATTGACTATCCAGGACTGACATGGTGCCTATCGATGGGCCAAGCGTAGGGCATTCCCTGCCCTGGCGCATCCCTCGCTGGAGGTATTTTGAGCGATTTTGAGGGGTAGTTCGGTCCGGCCTCAGGCGAAGTGAGGCATGATCAGTGCTGCCAACGCCATGGGTACCCTGGCGTTGCGCCAGATCCATTTAGCTGGACTTTGTACATTCTGACGGCATGGTGCGACATTCAAACGTATGCAGTCAGTGGGCTTTTTGATTATCGCTTCCAATATACGACATCCAAAAATGATTTGAGCACGGTAACATAGGTGACTTCGCCTATCTGGCACTTACCTGCTAACTTTGTACAAAGTCGAGCTAAATAAATAGGCAGGGGCATCCCGATCGCATCGGGACGCCCCTGCCTGATGACCGCTTGGGGATTTGGCAGCCGGCCGCTTACTTCTCGATGGGGCGCCGACGATGCTGCCCCATTCGGTCCAGGAACCGTCGTAGTTACGCACGTTGTTGTGGTCCAGTAGTTGGGTCAACCACGAACCAGGTGTGGGCAGACCGCTCTCCGATGCGGCAGTAGGCGATGGTTTCCTTCTTGCCGTCGATACCCTTGCCGCCGTAGAGCTGATTAAGCTCGTCCGCCGACTTGAAGGTGCTGTCCTGGTTTACCGCCTGGGCCCAGGGGACGTTGGCGGCGCTGGGGATGTGACCACCCCGCTGGAACCCTTCCTGGGGCAGGTTGGCGGGGGCCAGCAGCTTCCCGCTGTACTCGTCGGGCAGCGCACGTCCACCAGGTTTACCCGCTTGGCCTTGACCGCCTCCAGCACCTGGTCCCGGTAGGCACGGATCTCCTAGTCGGATTCCTTGGCCCGGTAGGTCTTGTGGGCGGGACTGGGGACCTCAGTGGCTAGCGGGCGGCCCTCTGCCGCCCACTTGGCCCTGCCGCCGTTCATCAGCTTCACGTTCTGGTGGCCGTAGTGCCGTAGCTGCCAGAAGGCCCAGGCCGCGAACCAGTTGTTATTGTCACCGTAGATCACCACCGTGGTGTTGTTGTCGATGCTGGAGCTGCCCAGGAGTTGCTCCATTTGATCCTTGCTTACCACGTCCCGCTGCACCGATTGCTGCAACTGGCTCTGCCAGTTCCAGCCGACCGCGCCAGCCACATGGCCCTGTTGGTAGGCGCTGGTATCTACGTCCACCTCCACCAGGCGCACGTTGGAGTCCTTGCCGTGATCTGTTACCCACTGGAGTGGTCACCAGAGAGTCGGGATGAGCGTATTCAGCCATTGGGGGACGTCCTTGAACGTTAATGTGGGGACGCCGGGGTGGGGCACCTCAGGTTTGCCCGATTATATGCCTCCCAGGCTGGGGAAAGGTAGAGATTTGACCTTTTAGCTGCCATAAAGAGAGTTTAATCCGCATAAGGCATCGGCGAACAGTGTTACTTCAACCGCACGCGAACGCCGTGGGCGTCCGCCCGTTCCACTCCACCACCATCAACGTTGGTGATCGGGATCAAATCCTTCATAACCCCGGTCTTTCCGGCCCCATGCACTTTGATGATGCCTAACCCCGGCGTAGTGCCAGTGGCCGCATGGGGGCTACCGGTCAGCGGGTTGGGTCCGCGCAGCGACACGAAAATCAGGTTGCCGGATGGCGAGCTGTCCCCCAGATCCGCGGTGGGATCGCTACTCAAGCTGCTGGTCAGGTCAACGGTGTTCACACGGTTGTTGTTGGTGTCAAAAACCTCCGCCACGTTGCGGGCGCGGTCAAGGACCCACAGATAGCGGCCATGCTTGGCTGAAACCATCCCGTGGGAGTCCCTTTCTGGGGCGGAGGCGTCATCGGAGAACACCACCACAGGTGCTGGGCTGTTGACGGGGTTGGACGCGTCATACCCAGACAGAGGGAAGGCGTAGATATCGAACTCTGAGGGATTGGTGGCAAGTGCGCCGGCGCCGGAGTTAATGTATATGCTTCCGTTGGCTTCCAAACCTCCGCAGCCGTTGCCGTGGACCGTGGCGTTGTCATACTCCGCCAAGATGGACATAGGCTCCGTGGTGGGATCGACAACGAAAAGGCCGCCGCCGGCCAAGGTGATAAATGCGTTGCTGCCAGTCGAGTCAATCACGGGGCAAATAGGAGAGTTGTTCGGGCGCAACACGGGGATCTCGCACGGGATGCCGTTGGGGGTGGTGCAGGTCGCCAGGTTAAGCGTCGCCGCTCCATTGAGGGCGAAAGTGTTGGCGCCAAAGTTGGCATCGATCCGCTCCAGGAGCTTGCCGTTCTGGTTGGCTACTAAAATGTATGAATCGTCGGGGGCAGGAAAGGCGGCGTGGGCTTGCCGTGCCCCGCCGGCGCCCGCTGAGGTCCGGATACACGAAACCGGCGCACGCGTTGCCGCGTCAAAGATTACAACGTGTCCACTTGCGACAAAGGACAGAATGGCGTGGCTATGGGTGGAGTTAAAGGCTAGCATATGGGGCCGGGCCGGGTTGGCGGCGGTCGCGCTAAAGCAAAGTGTCGTTGTGGCGCCGCCCAAATCAATCACTGCCGAGGGTGTGGCTGAGGATGCGTCATCCTCGTTTAGGGGTTTCCCGTCATAGACATAGATTGCGCCACCGTGGTTCGTACCAGAGGAGTTGGACTGGTCCACCAGCCATACTTCAAAGCTGCTCCCTGGGTTAGAGGCTGCCACGGTTAGGCCCAACAGAACGAACAGCACTGGGCCTGCCCACCCCCGCTTTAATACTGTGAGAAACATGACCACCTCCAAGAGTATCTTAGAATGACGCTGGAACGCCCACCGGGCAAGCGTGCCCCCGAACCTTTGCCCGGAGAAGGCACGGCAAAACTTAACCCAGGATTCCCCATATGACGTGCCCCAGGGCCTTCAGAGGGTCCCCAACGTGACGGAGCAAGTATGTGGCACCCTTGGATGCCTGTCAACCCTGAGCCTCGCCCATTCCTCCAATTCAACAACGCCGTCTTCTCTCAGCCTGGCGCCGGGCATAGCCTGCCAATGCGTTCCAGCACCCCTTGGAACAGCGCTCGCGGCACGGCCACCTCGGCCAACTGGAACACCAGCCGCCGGGCATGGCGCGCCAGAGGCGGGGATCGACCCGAATCACAAGCCGAGTCCATGGGTTTTGGTCGTGAAACAGTTTCCTCTGCGCTTTCAGGACGTGGTGACGGGTAGGCTGATAGACGCACATGGTAACCTAAACTAATACCACAGTGAAACCCGCAGAGGCTGCATAGCGGGCAATATAGATTCCACCTTAGCTGGACTTTGTACAGTCTGACGGCATGGTGCGACATTCAAACGTATGCAGTCAGTGGACTTTTTGACTATCGCTTCCAACATACGACATCCTAAAATGATTTGAGCACGGTAAAATAGGTGACTTCGCCTATCTGGCACTTACCTGCTAACTTTGTACAAAGTCCAGTTTAGATCTTGCCACGAAACTGTCGTTTCATCTGGCTCAGTTTTCGGAATCCAGATCACCCTCACGTCGCCCGAACTTCTTCAAGTCTCCCTTACCGGGCGCAAATCCAGTTGCGTTGCCTACGACCTGGTCCGTCGCGTCCAGCCAGAACCAGTTCCTTCTGGTTTCGCCGCAGAACCAGCAAGTCAGAATCTGGACCACCATCGGAAATATCTGGTCATTGCACCTCTCTTCACTGCCCTGAAATAGCTTGGCTTCCCCAATTCCAACGATCCTGGGTTGAATCGGATTATTAAGGCGGTCCGCCAGTGTCAGGGAATAATAAAGTTTCAGCGCATCGTTGCTTATTGAAACTCGCCCATACACAACTTCTTCACTACGCCCTTCGCTCTGCACCTTCTCCCCATCACCAATATCGAGCCATGGTTCCAGAAATTCGTGCGTTCCTCGCTGGCACATTTCAAATGCCACCGTCTGAAGCGGTGTCTGAGGTTGTCGCAATATCTGCCGGTAGCCTTTTACCATTCGGTAAACTTTGGTCCGACTTATTCCAGTTTCTCTGGCAATTGCCAAGGGGGCTTTCCCTCGGTCCAGCAGGAGCATAACTTCCTGTACCTCGCCTTTCGTTACTCGGGTCCCTTTCGTGTGTTTGGGCATAACACTTGACACAAGCTGAATGTAATTACCCCAGTTCAGCTGTGTAAACCCTCCTATCTGATTCCCTCAGTTTTATGAACTGGCCTCTATACGATAATTAATTATACAAGTCCCTTGGGAGAAACTGATGCCAGGAAAACAACCCTTGGTTCGCAGTCGCCGCCTGCAGTTAAAAACCGGATCAGTCTACCATGTCACCGTCAGAGGAGAACTGCCCATCCATTTGTCGGCGCTCGTGTCGGCGATTCATGCAACGGCCATCCTGAAAAGCTTGGAGGCCGATGGCTCATCTCTCCGCCAGCGGTCTTTCCAGCCGGCGACTTCGGTGATGAAACCACTGTTTACTCAGCTACGCGAATAGAACGTTCACCTGTCTCCTCAGATATGCCAGGTGCAAGCCTGAGTGAACAATAGTACCCGTCCCGTTGAACATTATTTTTTTGAGGTTAATAAAATGACAGGACAATTTAGATTTTCCAAGTCCAATCTGGTGGTGTTGGGGGGAATGGCAGCAGCATTTGGTCTGTCCAAAAGCCCAGGAACCAGGAAATGGCTGTCCGAATTCGGCGAAGCACTTTTATTGGCATGGTTTGAGCAGAATCAGGCTAAAGCTTTGCCGCCTCCGCCGCTACTGGAACCTGTTCCTTCCTGGCCCACTTTGGTTTTAAGTGAAGTCCTGGAAATTTCTCCGGTTCCACAGCTATCGGATAGCCCTGCCCCATTGGTGGACGCTTACATCCCGGAAACAGATCAAGCGCTGGCCAACCTGGTACGGCACCCTTCGTTGGTAATTATCATCGGCCACCGGGGCAGCGGAAAAACTGCCCTGGCCGAGCGAATCCAGGAACTGAAGCGGCATGTTGCGCCTCCCTACGCAATTGGGATGCCATCAAAGGCGGTTACGCTACTCCCCGATTGGTATGGCCTGGCCACTGACTTCGACTCTATTCCCAAGGGTGCCGTCATCTATGTGCCGGAAAGCTACCGGTACTTCCATGCCCGTACCACCCAGAGCACCGCCGGTCGTTCCATCCCGTCTCTGATTAACTTGTTACGACACCGCGGCCACACACTGATTCTGGATGTTCAAAACGCCGCCCACCTGGACCGCAACATCATTTCAGAGGCGGACCTCCTGTTGATCAAGGAGCCGGGGCCCTTCCAGGACGGCTTCGAAAGGACCCAATTACAAGGCTATATGGACAGCGCTCGGGCCGCTTTCGCTGGTGTCGGATCTAACCGAAAGAAGAAAGTGGTCTGGGTGGTCGCTCCTCAAAGTGGCATCATTGGCCAGCTGATGGAAAATCAGCCGCCCAGCTTCTGGTCCGATTCCCTGAGCCGGGTCCTCGGCGACGCTCCGGTTGGGCTGGAATTTGGCACAGGAAAAGATGACGCAACTATCCGCAGTGGGACTAAAGCCAACGATTCCCTTCCGACCCGGAAGGGACAGAAGACCCCCACCGAAGAAAGGCGGCAAAGGGCCAAAAAGATGCGCACCAGCGGGCATACCTTTGGGGAGATTGCCAAGACTCTAGGCATATGTCGAAGTTACGCCTGCAAGCTGGTGAAACAATCTACCGACTCTCCACCGGCCGAATCACCAACGCCCAAGACGAATAACTTGCCAGATGTAGGGAGTCTTATAAAAGGTTTCTTGTCGAAACCAGGAAGCTAAAGTCAATTGCCGAAGGAGATCGACGATTAGATTAGTCTATTGAGCGTATTTGATTAGCGGCCCCGGGTTGTCGCCTGAGCTTGAGTAGTCTATATTTCACCTCATGAGCTTGCCTGAAGAGATCTCAACCCTAAGCCGAGAAGACCTGCTGGGCTTGGTAGCTGAGTTGCAGCGCCAAGTCCTGGTACTGCAGGAGCAGGTAGCCCGACTAGCGGCTAGCAACCAGGCACTGCTGGCTGAAAATGAGCAGCTCAAGCGGGGTGCCAAGCGCCAGGCCGCACCCTTCTCCAGGGGGACCCGCGCCAGGCAGCCCCAGCGCCCCGGCCGCAAGCCTGGGGAAGGCACCTTCTCCTTCCGCCGTGCGCCAGTACCGGAAGAAATCACGGGACCGCCAGTGAACGTGCCGGTCAACCTGGAGGCTTGTCCCCGCTGTGGCGGAGAACTGGCCGAAGAACGGGTGGACTTGGCCTACGTTACCGAGTTGCCGCCGTTGCCTCGACCCAGAGTAACCCAGTACCGGGTATGGGTCTGTCGGTGCACCAGTTGTCGCCGCCGAGTCCGGGGTGAACATTCTGTCCTGGCACCGGACCAGTACGGTGCCACCGCTCACCGCGTGGGACCGCGGGCCATGGCCGCCGCCCATGCCCTGCATTACCAGGTAGGGATTCCAGTGCGCAAGGTGCCCCTGGTGCTCGCTCTCCTGACTGGTATGAAACTAACCCAGGGAGCGGTAACCCAGGACGCCTTGCGGCGGGCTCAGGGCACCGCGGGTGCTGCCTACCAGGAGTTGCGGCGTTCAGTGCGGGCCTCGCCCGCAGTCTATACCGACGATACCGGCTGGAAGGTGGGTGGCCAGAACGCCCACCTGATGGCCTTCGACACCGATCAGGCCACGGTCTATCAGGTCCGTCCCAGGCACCGCCACCAGGAAGTGCAGGAGATAGTGCCCAGGAACTACCCTGGAGTGATGATCACTGACCGGGGCCGGAGCTATGAGGCTTATTCCTTCTGGAGAGTCAAGCAGCAGAAATGCTTGGCCCATATCCAGAAGACTCTGGGCACCCTGCTGGAGAAAAAGAGGGGGCGGGCCCGGGAGTTGGGGGAGAACCTCAAGATGCTGTTCCGGATGGCCCTGGACTTGTGGCGGGAATACCATGCTGGAGCGGTGGCGGACTTCGCCACCAGGGCGGCAGAATTGCGGTTGGTCATCAGCTACTTGCTGCGGGAGCGGGCCCTACGAGATCCAGACAATCGACATTTATTGAAGGCATTACGCCGCTACCATCAGCGGGGAGAACTGCTGCGTTTTCTGGAAGACCCCAGCATCGAGCCCACCAACAACCGGGCGGAACGGGCTTTGCGGCCGGCGGTGATTGCCCGTAAAGTGTCCCACTGCTCCAAGAATGATGTCGGGGCGTACGCCTTCTCCGTCTTCAAGAGCATCGTCCAAACCCTGGCCAAGGGGAACCCTGGCTCTGTGGTGGATGCCCTGTATCACGTCTTCCGTCCTCCAGAAGTGCAGTTGACCCCTGGATAGCCTCCCCAAGGGCCCGCTAATCAATTACCTTCTTCACCTGCGCTAGGGGCTTCGCCCACTTGTTCATTGGTTTGGACCTTGTGCCAGCTCAGCACCTGGACAATCCGATCCTGGTCCACCAGATAGAACGGGAACCCCTTGGCCTATTTCCATTCCCCCTGCCA
>DASTLM010000042.1:0-2713 GCA_035714945.1 Dehalococcoidia bacterium
GCTTCTTTGTGTGTCAGTCGGAGGAAGGGTATGGTCAGTTTCTTTTCCGGCGCGACGGCCCCGATCATGCCGGTGTACAGCTCTTCGGCCAGACTCAAGATGTCCTCTTGATCCACGAAGCTCATTTCCAGGTCCAACTGGGTGAACTCGGGCTGGCGGTCTGCCCGCAGGTCTTCGTCCCGAAAGCAGCGGGCAATCTGAAAATATTTCTCCACCCCCGCTACCATCAGCAATTGCTTCATTTGCTGGGGCGACTGGGGCAGCGCGTAGAAGCTGCCCTTTTGCATCCGGCTGGGCACCAGAAAGTCCCTGGCCCCTTCCGGAGTGCTTTTGATCAATATCGGAGTTTCGATCTCCAGAAACCCCCGGGCGTCCAGAAAATCACGAATATACTTGACCACTTGATGGCGCAGCCTTAAATTTCGCTGCATCACCGGGCGGCGCAGGTCCAGGTAGCGGTACTTCAGGCGGAGGCTCTCGTCCGCTTCGACGTCATCGGTGATGTAGAAGGGGGGAGTCAGCGATGAGTTGAGGATCTCCACGTCCTGGGCCATAACCTCGACAGCCCCGGTGGGCAAGTTGGAGTTCTCCGAACCCGCCGGACGGCGCAAGACGGTGCCGCTAACCTGAATCACCCACTCGGGGCGCACCTGGTCGGCAATTTCATAGGCCTGAGGCGACACGGCGGGATTAAACACCACCTGCGCTATTCCGGAACGGTCGCGCAGGTCCACGAAGATGACCCCGCCGTGATCACGACGCCGGGCCACCCAACCGCAGAGGGTGGGATTGCTTTCGATGTGCTCCTGGCGGAGACCGCCACAATCTGTACGTTTCAGGTCTTACTCTCCCGTCTTGGTATTGGGCCGGATTGCCGGCAAAGGGAGCCCTTTTTGAATCGGTGTCAGCTAGAGTCTACCGAACTGCTGGAATATGTTCTTGACGGGACTGGCCTGGGGGGCCGCTGCCCGGGCTACGGTCAACGCCAGGTCACTGGGGTTGCTGACCGGTGGCAGGCAAACCGTGTTCAGGCAGACCTGGGCTAAAGCCCGATTCTCCGCTGGTGCTTCCACCAGCTTGACCACCAGGTTCGGATAAGTAGTCTGGGCCGCGGCACGGAGCATGGCCCGGGTATCCGGGTTTTCCAGGTGTCCTTCGATGGCTACTTCGATCGGCGGGTTGAGCAGGAGGTCCACGGTCAAGGCATAGCTGGCGGCGAACTCCCCATATAACCGATTGGCCTCGAAATAAGCGCTGAGAGTGCGCTGGACCGCTTCCAGGTAAGCCGCATCCCCGGTGGCCTGGTGCAGCTTCAGGAGGCCCTGGGCCGCGGCGACATTCTCCGGCAGCGGCTTCTCCCGTACTCTCAAGTATCCCACCGCTTCCGGATCGCTGGACACATCGAAAAATCCTCCGTTGGCCGCATCATAGAATTCGTGCATCAATACCCTGGCCGCGGCCTGGGCCCGGGGCAAGTACCTGTCTCCGATTCCGGCGAGGCTGGCGGCATCCATCAGGGCGTTCAGGAAGTGGGCCCAGTCGGTAAGCAACTGGCTCTCCGCTGGTTCCACCGGCCCCGACAGATCGTAGACGTGACTCAGGCGTTGGGATTCTGTCATGGTATCCAGTTTATCCAGGACCCGGAGGGCGATTAGCCTCAGCTCTGGCCTGGGTAGTTTCCCGGCGGCATTTAACAGCAATGAAACCGCCTGGGCGCTCCAACTGCTGTAACAGGACGGGTCTACGGTGGGCCTGGGTTGACCCGGCCGGGCGGTTAACGGCAGGCCAAAATAGTCCGAGTGCGCGCCCTGGCTACCTCGGAAGCCCGCGGCTTCGCTGTCGTAGAGGTTGTCCAGCAAATAGTCGATGGTCCGGGAAGCGATTTCCCGGTAGCGGTCTTGATCCAGTAGCAGATGGGCTTCCAGATAGATTCGGGCCAGGCCGACGTTGTCCTCCAGCAGCTTCTCGTGCTGGGCCTCGGACCAATCTGGCGCTGGACTGTACCGAAAGAACCCTCCTTCTGCTTGATCGAAAAAGGGGCTGTCAGCCATGCCATCCAGGGTCTTTTCCAACATTACCCGATAGAATTTTTCTTGTGAAGTGCGATATCGATGCAGCAACAGGGACAAAATCGGAACGCCGGGGAACTTGGGAGCTTCACCAAACCCCCCGTTACGAGGGTCGTAGGTCCCCGCCACTCGGCGGGCAATGCGGTCGACCAACGCCTCACCCAGCTCGCCGCCGGAGGTGATCTTAGCCACTGCTTCGCGTCTTTGGCGGAGCAGGGAATTTGCCTGATCGTATACCTCAGCCTTCTGGTCCCGGTAAATCCGCTGGACCTCCATCGCCATCGCCAGCAGTTGGTCTGGCGGCAGATAAGTTGCGCCGGCGATATAGCCGCCGTGTCCAGTCAGGAACACGGTGGAAGGCCAACCGCCGACGTTATATCTAAGGTTAATATCGGGCCGGTGGTCATTGTCGGCCCTGACCGGCACAAAATACTGATTGACATAACTGACAACCCCGGCATCGACATAGGTAGTCTCGTCCATCACGTGGCACCAGTAGCACCAGACCGCACCGACGGAGAGCAGCACCGGCTTGTTCTCAGCCTGGGCCCGGGCGAAGGTGGAACCACCCCAGGGCAGCCATTGAATCTGCGTCGGCTCGAGGCTTTCTACCTGGCGGTCCTGGCTCAATATAGAGTCTCCAT
>DASTLM010000043.1:0-2765 GCA_035714945.1 Dehalococcoidia bacterium
AACCTGGGCGAGGCAATTGCCGGACCCGATGTGGGACAGAAATGGGCTGGCCAGCGGATTGGCGAACATCGCTGAAGTCAATCAGCGTATAATCTGCTCTATGAGCCGGCAAATGCAACTGCTGGCCCAGGGCGCCGTCCAACTGGGCGTCAACCTGGACCAGCACCAGTTGGACCAGTTTGAGACCTGCTACCGGGAGCTGGTCGATTGGAACCAGCGCATCAACCTGACCTCCATCACCCGATACGAAGAAGTGCAGATCAAGCATTTCCTGGACTCGCTGACCCTGGGCCTGGCCGTCGCCGCGGCTAAAATTCCCGGCTCCCGGGTGATCGACGTCGGCGCCGGAGCGGGCATGCCGGGAGTCCCTCTCAAAATAGCCTTCCCCGATATCGCGCTGACCCTGCTGGACTCGGTGGGCAAAAAGACTCGATTCCTCCAGCATCTGGTGGAGACCCTGCAACTTACCAACGTGGCGGTCCACACCGGACGCGCCGAAGAGTTGGCCCACCGTCCGGAACTGCGGGAAAATTTTGACCTGGCCCTGGCCCGGGGTGTGGCCCGGCTGCCGGCGTTACTGGAGTATACGCTGCCCTTCTGCAAGATTGGCGGCCGGGTGGTGGCCTGGAAGCACGGGGGCATCGAGCAGGAACTGGCCGACGCCGCCGCGGCGATGGGAGTCCTGGGCGGGCGCCTGGACTCGGTGTACCCGGTATCCATTAGCGGGCTCACCGACGACCGGGTGCTGGTGGCGGTGGATAAAGTGAGGCCCACACCGGAACAGTACCCCCGAAGGGCTGGACTGCCGGCCAGGCAGCCGATCCGGACCTGACCTGCCCAAGATTGCCTGACCGGTCAAATCACGATAATGTAAGTAGGAAATGGCGTCCATACCATTCGGTAAAGCACTATATGCTTAGAGCAAAAATCACCAGCAAAGGTCAAATCACCCTGCCTGAAGAAATCCAAACGCGATTGGGGATAGGGCCCGGCGACGAAGTGGAGTTCATAGAAGAGAACGGCAGGTATCTGCTCAAGAAGAAGTTGGGAGCGTCTCCGTTTGATCGCTACGTTGGATTTCTCCGGGTCAAAAAGGGGTCTGAGCCTGATAAAATTGTTGATGAGATGCGCGGCAATTAGTGATTACCGCGGTAGACACCAACATTCTCTTAATCTCTTGTCCCCGATTTAAGGTTGCACCAGTAGGGCCTGGGCTCAGTTTACGTTTAATTGGTCGACTCTCAGCAGACCAGGGGTTCACTACTCAGGAGAAGCATCATGTCTGTAATGGTCACCGGCGGCACCGGATTTATCGGCAACCGCATCCTTCGACTGCTGCTGGACCGGGGCGAGGACGTGGTCTGTTTCGACCTGGCCCCACCCCGGGCTAACCTGGCACCCTACCTGGACCGCATCAAGCTGTACCGGGGCGACGTGACCCAGGTACCCCAACTGCTGGAGGCGATCAATGTCCACCAGGTGCACCGGATCATCCACATGGCGGCCCTGCTCCCGCCGGACACCGAAGACCGCCCCCACCTGGGCATGCTGGTGAATATTCAGGGGACCAACAACATCTTCGAGGTGGCCCGGTGGACCAACATCCAGCGGGTGGTATATGCCAGCTCCATCGCCGTTTACGGCGTCCAGGAAACCTTTGGCGACCGTCCGGTGAACGAGGATGACCTGACCGCGCCGATCAACCTGTACGGTATGACCAAGGCGGCCAACGACTTCGCCGCCGCCAGGTATCGCGCCAACTACGGTCTGGATATCCGGGGGGTACGCATCTGCACCGTCTTCGGCCACGGACGGGTCACCGGCATGACCGGCATGATCGGCGGGCTGCTGATGTCCCTGCCGGCCATCGGCCAACCGGTTGCGATGGCCTTCGACCCGCAGGAAGCCTCGCCGATGATCCACGCCGAGGACGCTGCCGAGATCTTCGTCGCGGTGGCCCTTAAAGCGCAGTTAAACCACCCGATCTATATCAGCGGCGGCCATCTGGCCACGATCCAGGACCTGGCCGATACGGTGCGCAGCTTCATCCCCGACGCCCGGATCACCACGGGAGACCGTCCGGTGCCCCACGTCTACTCGGTGGACAACAGCCGGATGCTGGCGGATATTGGCTACGAGATGCCGCCGCTGCGGGTGCGGGTGCTGGAGCATATCAACGACGCCCGCCGGGAAGCCGGCCTGGAGACCATTGCCGGGTAGGAAATGCCCAATCGTATCTAGAGTTGCGATAGAAACAGACGCGAACCAGGTAGCTGAAGACCAGTCGGTATACGAATCGAGTATACTATTTATCGACGCTACGCCGTCGTAAACCTGATCCGGGAAACCAGCGATTCGCTGAGGTGAAAAGGTGCCGCCAATCACTACGGTAGAAGAAGCCATCCTGAGGGCAGATGAGTTTGTGGGCCGATACTACTCCTTCAAACGTCCCCTATCGGCGAAAAAGGATGGCGATACCTGGCTGATGGAGTATGATGTCGGAATTATAGCAGTAGAAAAGTTGAAATTGCGATTAGATGCTAACACTGGATCAGTAATTGAATACATTGACCCAAGAGCCAGTATATGACTACCGATTCAGTTGATTCTATACAACGATTCGTAATTCATGCCCGTCAATATCTTGGCAACGGTCTACTTGCACTTCAGAACCGCGAAGCCGGTAAATCCGGGGAGTTGCTGTGGGGAAGCGTGGCCCAGGCCATACACGCAGTAGCCGCATCAAGAAATCGATCTATCAGGAG
>DASTLM010000044.1:0-4305 GCA_035714945.1 Dehalococcoidia bacterium
TGAACGTCCCAGGTGTCCCTCCGGGCTGTTGCCCCGGGCGCGCTGGGCCTGCTGCTGGGGAGTCATGCTGACGAAGCGCTGCTTGATGTCGGCCCCGGCGCAGAAGCTGCGGCCCGCGCCGTGGATGATGCACACCCAGGCTTCGTCGTCGATGTCGAACTCCAGCAGGGCATCGTCAATGTCTGCCACGAACTGGTCGTTGACTGCGTTCAGGGCCTGAGGCCGGTTGAACATCAGGTAGCCGACTCTGCCTTTGCGCTGGTAGGTCATGGTTTCGTATTCCGACATTTTCCCGCTCCTTCTGGGCCGAATCTAATCGACGGTTCTATTTCTGCTCCTGGTCTGATTTTGGAATATAACAAGGGGTAGCTGGCTCGTCAAATGCGGCGGGAAAATATTTAGAACATCAGTCCGAAACTGACGGAAAAAAGCATTGACAGATCCAGAACGCACGTTCTATACTGGGGCCAGTCAGATATTAGAACAAACATTCGAGGTGCAAAAATGGTCAGCACACTTGTCGCCAATCCCCCGGCAGCCAATCCCCCGGTAGATGCAGTACCCGAGTTCTACCCCTACGAAGACACCGGATGCGAAGTTTCCGGTTCTTGCCTCAACTGCCCGCTGCCCCAGTGCAAGTACGACGATCCGGGCTGGTATCAGAAGAACCGCCGTCTGGCCAAGGACTTGAAGGTGTTTACCGTGATGCAATCAGAGGAGCTGACGGTGGAAGCAGCCGCTGAGCGGTTCTCGGTGACGGTGCGGACCATCTTCCGGATTATGCGCCGCTGCCGGGAGGCTGCGGAGGATATTGGTGAGGAAGAACTGGAGGCTTTCAGCCTGGCGAAATAGCCTAACCTCTGGGCAGACCCAGGCCCCGTCCGGCGATGATGTTGCGCTGGACTTCTGAGGTCCCGGCGGCAATCTTGTGGGAGAAGCTGACCATCCAATGCTCCTGCACCCGTCCCTTCAGCGACGCCCATTTTTCACCACGATTCAAGGCCCCGTACATTCCCAGAATCTCCAGGGCGGCATTGGTGCACCTTTGCAGGGCCTCGCTGCCGAAGACCTTGCTGATGGACGCTTCTTTGTTGGGCACCAGACCTTCTCCTTGCAGGTAGGCCACGTTGTAGGCCATCAGCCGCGCCACTTCGCACTCGATGTAACGCTCGGCCAGCAGGTTGCGCACCCAGGGAGTCTCAATCAACGGACACCCGTTGCGACGGGTCTCGATGGCGTACTCGCGAACTTCGTCCAGCAGACGCCGACCCATTGCCGAGTAGTCGATGCCGGAACGCTCAAAATCCAGCAGCGTAACCGCCACATACCAGCCCCGGTTCTCTCCGCCCACCACGTTGTGGCGGGGCACTCGAACGTTGTCGAAGACCACCTCGTTGAACTCGTGGCCGCCAGCCATGTTGACAATGGGCCGCACCGTAATGCCCGGCGTTTTCATGTCCACCAGGATGAAGCTGATGCCCCGATGCTTGGGTGCGTCGGGGTCGGTGCGGGCCAGGCACATAATCCAGTCCGCCCGGTGGGCCAGCGTGGTCCAGATTTTAGCGCCGTTGATGACGTAGTCGTCGCCGTCGTGTACCGCCCGGGTACTCAACGACGCCAGGTCTGAACCCGATTCGGGTTCGCTGTAGCCCTGGCACCACTGAACGTCGGCCCGGGCAATGGGCGGCAGGTGGGTCTGCTTCTGCTCTTCCGAACCGTGGATCATCAGCGTCGGCCCCAGCATCCGCACGCCAAAAATGTCCCGCCCGGGAGCGCGCAGGTAGGCCAATTCCTCGTTGTAGATGGCCGACCGCACTGGTGATGCGTCCTGTCCTCCGTACTCCCTGGGCCAGTGCATGGTCAGCCAGCCCTTTTGGGCCAGCTTCCGGCGCATCTGCCTGGTGAAATCCCAGTCCCACTCTTCAGGCCAGCGTCCGCCCCCCTCCCAGCCATCGGGAAGTTCCTGCTGCACAAAAGTGCGCAGTTCGTGTCGAAAAGCGTCGTCTTCCGGGGTGAACTTGAACTCCACGGCAATGCTCCTGTTTAACTGGTCTAGCCGGGTGCTTTGCTCAGGAGCCCACCGCCACGCAGGTGACGGTGCGAACCACTCCCGTTACGGTGTGGATGCGCTCGGTGACCACATTGCCGACCACCGACATGTCATCGCCGTTAATCACGGCGATGATGTCATAGGGTCCGGTAACCACGTCTACGGTGTCGATACCATTAATTTGCCTCAACGTGCCGGCAACCTCTCGGGTCTTGCCCACCGCAGTTTCAATCAACAGGTAAGCCTTGGTAGCCATGCTGCCTCCTGGGCCATTGTTTGCTAGTGCTTGTCTGTTTGCTGGTCTGATGTAGCAAGGGCTAAAGCCCTACCGCCCAATCGCAATAGCTTTGGGCAGCACCGGGCTAATTCTACGGTGACCCCGGTCCTCTGTCAATTTGGATCGGGCCGTGCCGCTTATCGCAATTCAAGGCGGAATTGGACGGTTGCCCCCCTGGGGCTGTCACCGTCGCAGCATGACGCAATTTTTCCCACTTCGTGACCTTCGACTTGACTGGGGATGCTCGGGTGTATATTTTGTTTGATGATCGGCCCAGCGTCTTAACGGCCTGGCTTGATGCTGTCGCGCCGGCAGCGACGATAATTTTGGCGTAGTGGGCCTTCGGTAAAGTCCTGGACGAAAAAGTCCTGGACGAACTTGCGCAGGTTAGCGGGAGATTGGTGCGGTGAGCCACTTGATCTGGAGGGCCGCCCGGTGGAGCTGAAAGAGTTAGGCGGCACCGGCGTGATGGTGCCGGAGATTGGACTGGGCACCTGGAAATACTCCGGCGGGAATGAGCCCCTGCGCCGGGGTATCGAGTCAGGGGCCTTTCTCATTGATACTGCCGAGATGTACCGCACCGAGGACGCCGTAGGCCGGGCGGTAAAGGGCATCCGGGACCGGGTATTTATTGCCACCAAGGTCTCGGGCAGTAACCTGCGCTACGACCGGGTGTTGCGGGCGGCGGAGAACAGCCTGCGCTTGCTGGACACCGGCTACATCGACCTGTATCAGATTCACTGGCCCAATCCGGGCGTGCCCATCGCCGAGACCATGGGGGCGATGGAGGAGTTGGTGGATGCTGGCAAGGTCAAATACATTGGCGTCAGTAACTTCTCGGTGCGAGAACTGGCGGAAGCCGTTTCGGTAATGACCAGGCATCCCATAGTCTCCAACCAGGTACTATACAACTTGAAACGCCGGGACATTGAGCCGGAGCTACTCCCCTACTGCCAGCAGAATAACATCACGGTGCTGGCCTACACCCCCCTGGCCGACGGCTCCCTGGCGGTACCGGCAGCGACTTCCCAGGAACCCGGGAGCGGCCTGCGCCGGACCGCCGGCCGGCTGTTGGGGCGCCAGCGGGGTAGGGACGCCTTGCAGTCGGTGGCCGCCGATACGGGCCACACTCCGGCCCAGGTGGCGCTGAACTGGTGCACCGCGAAGCCCAGTGTCATCGCCATTCCCAAGTCTAACAGCGTGGCCCGCACCGAGGAAAACTGCGGCGCGTCAGGCTGGCGTTTGACCGAAGAGCACCGGCGTCTCCTGGACGAAGCCTTTCCAGTATGATTTTGTCGCCGTGAGGAAACTCTATGGACTTCGAACAGGCCAGGCACTTTCTGGAAAACAATCATCGGGGAGTGGTAACCACCTTCCAGCGAAACGGGGCGGCCCAGTCCAGCATCGTGGTCTGTGGGGCTTATCAGGACTACCTGGCCCTGGTCTCGGTGCGCGGCAATTCGGCCAAGGTCAGGAACCTGCGCCGGGACCCGCGCTGCACCGTGGTGGCGACGGCAGCGGACTGGCGCAGCTACGTGGTGGTGGAGGGCCAGGCGACCCTGCTGGACTATCACAACACCGACCCGGAAGCGACCCGTCAGAAGCTGCGAGAGGTCTACCGGGCCTGCGGCGACCGGGACCACCCCAACTGGGAGGAGTATGACCTGGCCATGCGGGAGCAGGACGCGGTGGTTGTGCTGATCACCCCTGCCCGGATTTACGGACTGCTGCGGTGATGGCTCTTTCCCCTTCCCCTTGGATGGGGAAAGGCCGGGATGAGGGTCAAAGGCCTACACCGGCATCACCATCGTCGCGTCGGCCAGACAGACCAGTTCCCCCCGCTGATTCTCGCCCGTGATACGGCACTCCAGGATACCCGCACTGCTCTCACCCTGGTAAGGCGGGATCCAAGAGGGGTTTTGGCGTTTGCCGGTTATCTCTCCCCGGAAGATCACGGTGTCCCCGGAGCGGAAGGGAG
>DASTLM010000045.1:0-5313 GCA_035714945.1 Dehalococcoidia bacterium
GCTTTTCGGACTTGAAGCTCCAGTCCAGCAATACCCCGATCGGGTGGAAAGACCATCTCAAAGACCATCTCTTTGAAGACCTTCAATACCCGGTCGACTGAGCACCCGGATGAGATTAGCACCCGGTCACCGGCTGATTGGGGGATCGACCTGGCTGGCTCATCCTCCTCATCTCACTCTCAGACGCTGGCCGGTTACCACCAGAAAATTATTCAACCGACTACAAGCTTGCCGACCATGATTTCAGGGTCAGCAACAATGCGGAGCCTATTTTATTAACTTCCCACCACCTGCGGGTGCAGCAGGTCCGTCAGTTCGGAGACATGCTTTACTTTGCCGAAGTCATGGATCACCTGAAGGCCGGCTTCAATCTGCTGGCCGCTCAGCCGGGCCGCCGGCACCAATGTGCGATACTTGGCGTCGACGTCGGCCCAGTCTATCCCGCGGGCGCCAGCCCCCCTGGGCGCAAAGATGGTGCTGGAAAAGGTCCGGCCGTCCCTGGTCCTGATGGTCACGGTAGCTCCCTGCCGGTACTGTTCGACCTGTTGGGTCGGCGGTGTACCGACCTGGACCTTATCGATGAGCCGATGGATGACGGGGTCCGTAATCTTGGCCTCGGTCGCGTGCTGCCAGGAGAATTCGCGGTCGGCGACACCGGCGGCCAGGAAATAGGCCGGGCTGTGGGCCATATCGATCAGATCGGCGGGGTGGATGGGACCGGTAAGCGCCGTGACGCCCGGTCGGGACAGGGTAATGGTCTCGACATCATCCGGCGCGACCTGGCCTGCCCGGGCCGCGTTGGCGGCGGCCTCCGCCAGTGCATGGGAGGGATGCCCGCCCGGAACCAGCTTGATGGCCATGTCCGTGATGATATCCCAGCCGTCCCCCAGGCCGCGGGTCACGCTGGACCCGTCAGTGTCGCCGTATACCGCGAAAAACCCCCGCTGCGTTTCGAGGATACGTTCTTCGGCCTGATATCCCCTCTGAGCAGCGAGGGCGGCCTGTATCCCCAGCATTGCCGCCAGTCCCGCGTGATACTCGCGGGCCACACTGGTGTCCGCCGCCGCCCTGAGCCCTCCCATCGAGGTTGCGGACAGAGCGATGGCCTGGGCCATTTGAACCTCGTCAAGCCGCAGCAAACGCGCCGCGGCAACCGCGCCAGCAAAGATAGCGACGAGACACCCGTGAAAGCCCCGGGTCTGGAAGGTGGGCGTAATCGCTTCTCCGATGCGCCCTGACGCCTCGTAGCCCAGGACGATCGCAGTCAAAATGTCCTTGCCGCTGGCGCCGGTCCGCTCTGCGATGGCCAGCGAGGTGGAGACCAGCGTGGTCCCGGCATGGACGATGTTCCGCAGGTCGCTGTCGTCGGAGGCCGCCGCGTCACTCATTACGGCGTTGACCTGAGCGGCGTCGGCTGCCGGTATCCTGGGGCCCGAGTCGAACCAGATCGATGCCTCGGGTCTTCCGCCGCGCTCCCTGGCCAGTTCTCGGAAGATCGAGGAGGAAGCGATTTCGCAGCCACCGGCTGCGCTGGCCACCGTGCTGGAGATCAACATCGCCGCGTGCTCGAGGGCCTGAGGCGGCAAATCGGCGTGAGAGACCCGCGTGAGAAAGGCCGCCAGATCACGGGCAATGGACATGGCAAACTCCTTATTCCTACATCTCCAGAATGTTCAGTCCAGGATGATTCACTCTCAGTCGCCGCTGTCCTGCCTTAACAGGTTGATGAAAAACCCTTTTCGACCGTCCCCCGATCCCCTTCCTGACCAGGAGGGGGTAGAATTTGTATCTGGGGGACACCCCCAGACCCCTGCCAGAGGGACTTCGCCCCTCTGGACTCCCCTTTTTCAGCACCCAGTTAATAGCTCGGCTTGCTGGGATATGGAGTCAATTGGATCTCGTGGGTCCAGCAGGACTTGTCCTGGGTGTGCAAATAGTAGAAGGCCTCGGCAATCTTTACGGGATTTATTACCAGTTCGGGGTGCTGCTGGGCTCTCGGCATAGCTCGGGTGCCGGGAGAATCGATGGTACCGTCGATTACCACGTTGGCTACGTGCACGCCGTACTCGGAATATTCCTCGGTCAGCGCCTGGGCCAGCGCCCGCATCATCACCCTCGGATAATACAGTGACTGTCCCGTGTATCGCTTTCGTCCCCGCAAGGACGACGAGTTGTTGGAGATAAGGAAAGAACCCTCGCCTCGCTCCCGCATGGCGGGCAACACCTCTCTGGCGACCAGAAAAGGTCCCCGGCAGGCGATGTGCATCGCGGTGTCGAATATCTCCAACGGCATGTGTTCCAGCAATTCTTTCTCCGGCGGAAGGTCGCGCCCTTCCAGGTAGCCCGCGTTGTAGACCAGGACGTTGGGGTCGCCGGCTTCCTCTCGGATCTGGGCGAAGGCCTCGGATATGGAGTCCTGGGACACCAGGTCCAATTCGGCGATCATGGTTTCGCCGCCTTGCTCCCGGATGGCCGCCTCCAACGCCGACGCGTTGGCGGCATTGCGGGTCGTCAGCACCACGAAGAAGCCTTCGCCGGCGAACTTCTGGGCGATGGCGCCTCCCACCCCCCAGCGTACGCCGATGGGCAAATCGCTATCGTCGAGCACCTTACCGTGGGCCAGCCGGGTATTGCGGCCATCTGCCTGCCATTTGGATGTCGCCCCCACCACGACGGCGACCGGTTTTCGGTTCGAGTTCATGTCAGGTTCCTTTCTTATTTGATTTTCTTATTTGATTTCGATTGCTGACCGTAGTCGAGAGTGGATTGAGATCGAACTGGCCACGCCTCCCGTATCCTCGTCCCTGGTCTGCCAGCCCATCCGGGCCCCGGGGAAGCTGGGACTCTCCAGTGTGCCCCGAACTATAATCACGAAACCCGAGGACGTCAATCACGGTTGGATTCGTTGGATTTTGGCAATGCTATGGCGCGACTACTTCCCGACAACCCGTCGTTGCAGTACCCGGCATTAATACCCGGCACTAATACCTGGCAGTTGGGGCCCTAGAAGACTCGTCGCAGGTCAAGGGTACTGATGCCCGATTCACCTGTTTTGCCGGGGGACAGAGTCATACCTGAGACTCTATAATGTCATACGCCGGACTCATTCCGGCCCTGCGGGGAGATTGACATCCCAGCGGGGTATGAAATACGTGCTGTGATGACCGGGTGAATTGCTCCCCATTCCGGGCGGTGGCCTGAATCAACATGGCTCCCAATTTTTCGGGTCTGAACCACAGGTTCGCGAAAAATTCAGGGAGTTGTTCGATTATCGCTGGATTCCGTCGACCAACATCACCAGAGAAGGAGAAGGTAGACATGATCAAGTCGTTTTCTACACTGTATGCCGGGCATGTCCTTGAAGGAGAGGGAATAGGCTTCGCCGGTATTCCTCATGATGACCGCTGGTACCCCAACGACCGTCTCATCAAAGCCTTCGACTTTGCCAGGGAGACGGCCATTTTGATGGAGGAGTTGGGCTACGATGTATTGTGGATGGCGGAACACCATTTCCAGCGGGAAGGCTACGAATGCATCCCCAACCTCTTGATACTCAGCCAGCATCTGGCCCAATTCACCCAACGCATCAAGTTCGGATGCGGATTCAATGTTCTGCCCATGTGGCATCCCATCCGGCTGGCTGAAGACTTCGCCATGGTGGATATTCTAACGGGCGGCCGGGTGGTTTTCGGAATTGGGCGGGGTTACCATACCCGGGAAGTCGAAAGCTTCGGAGCCCCCTTGAGGGATGCCGACGCCAACCGGGAGCTGTTCGAAGAGCAGTTCGAGATCATCATGAAGGCCTTTGAGCAGGATTCTTTTTCTCACCAGGGCAAGCACTACACCATTCCGGCGCAAGTCCCCTATCGAGGGTACGACCTGAAAGAGGTTACCCTGGTGCCTCGTCCGGTCAACCGACCGGTAGAGGTGTGGCAGCCCATCGTCAGTGGTACCGACCGGGCTTTCGACTATATGGCCAAGTGGGGCATCAAGGGAGTGATCCTGGGCACCGGGGAGCAGTATGTGGATGACTGGGTCCACCGCTATCAGGAGGCCAACGCTCGCCAGGGTCGTGATCTAAAGCCAGGCGAAAACCTGGCGCTGGGCATCTGGTCTTTCATCGATGACAACCGGGCAAAAGCGGAAAGGGCGCTGGAGCCACTTTTTGAGGAGCACGTCAAATTTGCTGCGCCCCTGGGCATGCTGCGCTACAATGATCGGCAAATGGAGGCTACCGGTCCCGGTGGAGCAGCCCGGCATATCGCCGCCGGCACCAATTTTCGGGAGGTATTACAGAAACGGGCCTGGTGGGCGGGAACTCCCGAAGAGACCGTTGACTATCTCAAGGAGATTGAGCACAAATACCCGGGGCTGGAGCAGATCATGGTGGCCTTCCCCATGGGAGCCACAGTGCAGCAATTTAGTGAGCAGATGACACGATTCGCTAGAGAGGTAATGCCCGCCTTTGGCAAACCGGGGGTGATGGCGTAGCCTGGCAACTATAGAGCAGCTTGCTGTTGCCGGCTATCCCCACGGGATCGAAATAAACCTGGAGGCGAACCCGATGGCAAAGATCCGACACATAGCCTTGACCACGGACAATCCCCGGCAGGTCGCCGAGTTCTACAAATCGGCCTTCGACCTGGCGGAAATCCGGGAAAGCGAGAACGGCGCGGTTTTCCTGTCCGACGGATACATCAACCTGGCCATATTGAACTGCAAGACCGAAAAGGACGCCGGCGTGGGACCCAATGGCCCCAACTACAATGGCATCCACCACATTGGTTTTCAGGTGGAAGACCTGGACCAGGCATGCCAGAAACTGGAGTCAGTCAACGGAACGGCATTGAACTCCCGGGAAGGACTGGAATCAATTCCGGCCAACTCCCCGCCTCAACACGCATTTCCCATCCGGTATCGGGCCAGAGCCTCCGCGTCGAACTGAACTCCATGGCCCGGACTCGCGAAATGGCTTCTCCCACGCTCCATCGCTGGTTGGCGTCCACCATCAGAGGGGTGTCGGGTCCAATAGCCTGCCGAACGGCCCGAAGCCGCTCCATGTCCTCATCCAGCCGGTCCCGACCTACCTTGATTTTGACTCCCCAGAATCCCTGGCGGATATAGCCTTCGACCTCATCCAACAAGTCTTCTCTTCATTATCTGAACTAGTGAAACAACAGTCCGCCGTTTACGTTGTAAGCCTGGCCGGTAATAAAGCTGGCATCATCGGAGGAAAGAAAGGCCACCATGTTGGCCACGTCCTCAGCTTCGGCGATTCGGCCCAGCGGTGTCGACTGGCCCGCACTTTCGACT
>DASTLM010000046.1:0-3797 GCA_035714945.1 Dehalococcoidia bacterium
GCCATCTTCACCGGGTCGTTGACCGCGATCACGTTGCCCAGCATGGCGATCTTGGCCCGTTTGGTCACCTTGGTTAACACCGCGGCGTCAATGTTTACCGAGGGCTTCATGCACCAGTAAGCCGAATGGTGTTCGTTGGACATGATGCCGTCGAAGCCCACTTCGTCGGCCAGGGCGTACTGGTCATGGTAGTTGTTGTAGAGGACGTGAGCCTTTTGCGGGTCGAAGTTGGTATTGGGGAAGTGCATCCGACCGGACTCATAAGGCTCCAGGTCTTGCGGCGTTACGTGACCGTAGGGTTGCTCGGAAAACCAGAATACTTCCGTTGACATAGCTGCTCCTTTTAATGGGACAATGTTAATGGGACGATGCTAGCCCAGCTTGGACAAAAATTCGGTGACGGCCCTCACGAATTCCCGAGGCTTTTCCACCGCCGGGGAGTGGCCGCAGTTATCGATGATCTCCAAGGTAGAGTTGGGGATGGCCTGGCGGTATTGTTCGGCGCATTCCACCGGGATTATGGCGTCTTGCTTTCCCCAGACGATCAGGGTTGGCGTTGGGACCTTGTTCAGGTAATGGGGCAGGCTCAAGTTATGCAGGTAAGGCCGCCAGCAGAGGCGGGAAGCCATCTCCCGGTTGGCGTGCTCCCTTACTTGCTCCTCCGGAGTCAGCTCCCGGGTGTACTGGTCGTAGTTCGCCACTTGGGCCGGATCATAGAACCGCTGCTTCAGCCGGGTCTCGGCTGATACCATGAAGATTTCGGAAATCTCGCCCTTTTCGGGTTTGATCCCGGCAGCATCCACCAGAATCAGCGCCTTCAGGTTGTGGCTGCACATGGCGGCCATCTCGGCGGCGATCCAACCGCCCATGGAGGATCCCATCAGGATGTACTGGCCCAGGCCCAGTTTCTGGGCCATCTCCAGGTTGAAGTGGCAGACATCGTTGATGGTGTAGACCCAGTCCGGGCGTCCGGTGCCGTTGAACCCGGGCTGAGAGGGTACGTATACCGTGTAGCTCTGGGAAAGTTCTTCGTGGTAAGCCTGCCAGCCCGAATTGCCGCCGGCGCCGTGCAAGAACAACAGCGCCGGGCCGGAACCACCGGAGAACAGTTCCACCTCGTTATTGCCGACGGTTACCCTGGTCTGGTTTCCCCTTTGCGTGGTGGTCATCTGGTTTACCCCAATTCGATGGTTTTGTTGGTGAGGGAACTAAAAGGAGGCGCCAGAGGCTCGGCGCCCTGGCTGGTAGAGATGCCCTGATTCTGGTACAAAAACCAGACCTTGTCAAGCTAATTTGACCGGCTTCCCCGGGCAATCGCATCTTCCTGAAGGCAGACTATCCGCTAGCAAATCCGGTGAGGTCTGAGACATACCGTCGTTCCGGAGGATGCCGGAACCCAGGGGAATATAACTGGACACCGCCTTCCGCCGGGGTGGCGGGCGACCCGCTACGAGGCAAGATGCGATTGGCGGATGCCCGGAGCAGTATCAGCTTGACAGGCAATGGCTGGGATGAATACCATAGGGTTGCTCCAGTGGGGATTAGTCCAGTGGTAGGACGCCTGACTCTGGCTCAGGAAGCACGGGTTCGAATCCTGTATCCCCAGCCAATCTGGATGCTAATCGAACCGCTCCTGAGGGTGAACCGTCAGACTGATTCTTGTCGTCGGCCTGCGGGCAGAAAATAATGGCCACCCTGATTTTCTGAGCGCTGGTCATGAGCATCCTCCTAATGGGGGAATCGGAGTGAGACGCACTCCACTGGCACGTCAAAGTGGTCGGCGAAGGTCCATAGGTCCAGGGAGTGGAGGCGGGAGACCTCTTCCTCGGGCATCAGTAGCCAGGCGGCAAAACGCTCCGCCTGCAGTTCCTGGCGGCGGCGCAGCCCATCGTCCTTCTGGCGGAGCCACAGTTGGTTGCCCCGGTGCTGCAGATGGTGGCCCAGGGCGTGGGCGATGACCCAGCGGCGCCAGACCCGGCTCAGCCCGACCCGCACTGCAATGCAGGGCCAGAGGAAGGTCTCTTCCAGGACCCGGTGGGGCCACTCCACTACCTCCAGCCCCTCTGCCAAGGCCATTTCTTCCAGGTCAATGGGGACGGGACCGGGGTAGCGGGCCAGGAAATTACGAGCCTTCTCTTCTGCTCTCACCCTGGGGTTCCCCTCCTTTGGTTCGCTGCCTCAGATGGCCACAAGCTGCAGCACTTCCCAGCGGTCCTCCGGCGTCACGGGAGCAGTGCACCAGGGGTCGCACCGGTGGTGCACCGGAGGCAGTACCGCTCTAACATCGCTGCCCGGAACGCCTTTCGCCAGACGGTCCAATCCTCGGTCATAGGCTCCCCAGTCTGATCCTGGCGCAAAAGCAATGGATACCGCCTCCGGAACTGGAGGGTTCCGCGAGGACAGTCCCGGGAGATCCCTAACCTTCTGGCGCTTCACCCGTTTCACCGGGGGACCCCCGGCGGCGGCGGCGCTGCATCACGTAGGCGACGAACTCCAGGACCTCCCGGCGGTCCTCGGGAGGCAGGTTCTCCACCGAGCGGAAGGCGATCTCCAGGGCGGGGTCATCCAACAGGGGAGGCAGAAGCTCCAGGTAACCCGCCGCCCGCAACAGGTCCTCTCGGTTGGTGCCCAGGGCTTCGGCCAAGCGTTTCAGCACCTCCCGGCTGGGCAGGGCCACTTTGCCCGCCTCCAGGCGGCTGACATAGCTGCGGCTGATGCCGGCCGCCTGGCCCACCTGGGCATGGGTGAGCCCGGACAGGTCACGGAGCTCCTTGATGCGCTTCCCCAAGCCGGCGCTGGGGTTGATGTCTGGATTGGTGGTCATGGCACGAAGGTAGCATAACCCTGCGTGACTGTCAATAATCTGCACGTCAGTGCTATGTTTAGTGTCTCTCGTTGATTGACAATCGTGCATCAAGAGATGTAGATTAATCACCACTTAGGGAGGGAAGATGCCGCGTTTCAAGTTGATTGACGAAAAAGCCACCAGGAGCATTGTCTTTGAGCGCTCCGAGATTGAAAAATTGGAGGCGTACGCCCTGTCCCAACGGCGGAGCTTGAGCAGCCTGATCCGGGACGCGGTGGACCGGTACCTGGCTGAAGTGGTGAATGATCATCCGAAAGATGTAAATAGTCATCCCATCAGATTTCGATGAATCAGGAAACAGTTCCCGCTACGAAGTACCTGCGCATCGCCAACCCCCAGACCCCCGAGGAGTGGGATCGGGTGGGGACTCTGCTGCGCCTGGCCTTGGCGGCGGCCCAGCGGCTGCGGGCCGAGGAGGCCGTTCTGGAGAGGGAGACTAACCTGAAGAGGAGCAATAACAATGTTGGAAACAGGGGCCATACTGGCGCCACGGCTACCCGACGCCCCGCTGGTCAACGCCCAAGAAGCGAAACGCCTGTGGAAGGAGTACCAGGAGCTGGAGTCCGCCGTCCTGGGCGACGATGACTATCTCTGGTTTGTGGAGTTCGTCGAATTCGCCGACGGCAAAAAGCGCATCCGCCGCTACTCCTTCGGCTCCCGGGCCGAGGCCGAGGCCGACGCCCAGCGGCGGACCAGCGCCAGGGTACGCAAGCGCAAGGTCAAGTCGGCCTGCCGGAAGCTGGCGCGCTTCTTCGGCTACGACATCCCCGAAGTGGGCCTGGGTCAGGTAGAGGTCCGGGAAGAGACGGGCTTCCGAGTAGCGATCGAACGGGGGGAGTTCTACTGCTTCACCGAATGGCTGGACGACGCCCTGAGGACGGTGAAGGCCAGCGCCACGGTGTTCATCCGCTCCCCGGGCACCGGCCGGACC
>DASTLM010000047.1:0-6772 GCA_035714945.1 Dehalococcoidia bacterium
CCGGCGGCTCTGGCGGGAGGTGCCGGTGGCCGCGCCCCTGGACGGGCACATCATCGAGGGCATCATCGACCTGCTGTTCGAAGAAGCCGACGGCCTGGTGGTGGTGGACTACAAGACCGACGCCCTCGATGCCGGGGAGACCGGGGACGCGGTAGACCGTTATCGGATTCAGGGAGGAGTCTATGCCCTGGCCCTGGAAAAGGCGACGGGCCATCGGGTGAAAGAAGTGGTCTTCCTGTTTCTCCGGCCCAGGAAAGAAGAGACCATTATCGGCGTGGCACAGATCAAGGACCTGGCCGAGGCCCGCGTCGCGGCATACTGGGCGAGTTCCGGCCAGCCCTGCTGATTGCTTGATGGTCCCGTTCCCGGGGCAGCGGTGCCACGGGCAAAAAGACCCAGGGCCGGGGTGGCCGGATGGGTCCGCCCTATCCCCAGAGCTGTTCGCTGGCCAGGCGGGCACCCTCGGCCAGCGAGCGGAGCTTGGCCCAGGCGATGGAAGGGGCGACCCGGGTGCGGTCGGCGCTGGTGCCGAAGCCGCAGTCGGTACCGGCGATGATGTTCTCCCGGCCCACGACGCTCGCGTAGTTTATTATCCGGTCCGCCACTAACTCGGGGTGTTCAATTATGTTGGTCTTGGTGTCGATGACTCCGGCAATAAGGACCATTCCCTGGGGCAGCTTTACATCCCGAAACACCTTCCATTCGTGACCGTGCCTCGGATTGGCCCCTTCGACATAAGTAGCCCCCACCCGGGCCCGCAAGATTATGTCGACGATGTCCTTCAGTTGGGCGTCCCGATGGTGCGGTCTTTCCCCGTTGCCCCAGCAGATGTGGTGGCGCACTCGCTCCGGTGGTATCCCTTCCAGGGCGCGGTTCAGCGCGTCGACCCGCTTGGAGATGATCTGCCGGAATTCCTCCAGGCTCTTATCCGGGAACTGGGTGTGCCAACCCATGGCCAGGTCCGGCGAGTCGATCTGGAGCAGGAAGCCGGCCTGGTTGATGGCCTGGTATTCCTCGCGCATGACCGCGGCGACGGCGAACAAAAATTCCGCTTCGTCCCGGTAATATTCGTTGATCACGTTCTGGACCAGAGTCCCCGGGGAGACCGCAGGCATGAAAGCCTCGGTCGGGTGGAAGGCGCTGAGGGCCTCCCCAAAGTTCTGGATGTCGCGATGCAATTCCGTCCGGTCCTTCCAGGCGACGGGCCCGGTGCAGATGACCCGCCTGGTGTTCATCGCGGCGCTGTCCGGGGGCTGAAAGTCGGGGAAGTCGGCCACGTCACTGGAGATCCGGGGCGGCACGCCTTCGCGGTTGACCAGGCCGCTGAGCCGGTCCCGGACGTAGTTGGCAAATCCGGGTTTCCCCTGCTCCCCGTCGCTGACCACATCCACACCGGTGTCCACCTGTCGCCGCACTACTTCCCCGACCGCGCTTCGTACCCGGGCCGCCAGGGCCGCCTGGTCGTAGGGTGCCCCCATCTCCCGGGCGCGGACCATGTCCAGCAGGTCTGGGGGACGGGGCAGGCTGCCGGCATGGGTGGTGAGGATTCGCTGGCTGCTGCGCTGCATTTTCACGGCCTCCATGCTGGTGGGGTTCAAATGGAATTATACCTCATGGCGCTCGCGCCCGAGGCTATGGCCGGCCCGACCCCGGCGATGCCGGGCTAATTCTAGGGGCTTTCGCGTTGACGCTGACGAATTTAAAGGCGATGGGGTTGAGACTGGCATCAAAGTCGCAAGAGGGAGGCCGGACGATGCGTCTCAGGGAACCTTGGCATTGCGCATTGGTGTAACCGTCGCGCTCGGGGTGTCCCAGCGGCAAGGCGGCAGAAACTTGTCGCCCGGCCGTTGGCTCTGTAGTATGGAGTCCTGATCCTAAGCAAGGAGGAAAGGTCATGCCTTTACCGCCTGACCGAATGGACTACAGTCCCATCATTGACCGGCCCATAATCAAGTGGCCCAATAATGCCCGAATTGGCTTCTGGGTGGCCCCCAATGTTGAGCATTACGAATATCTGCCCCCTCTCGACGGTCTAAGAAATCCCTGGCCCCGCCTGCCTCATCCCGACGTACAACAATATTCCTCCAACGAGTTCGGCAATCGGGTGGGGTTCTGGCGCGTGCTGGAGGTCCTGGACCGGTACAATATCCGCTGCTCCACCACCTTGAGCCTGGGAGTGCTGGAGCATTTCCCCGAGGTCGCCGAAGCCATGCTCCGGCGAGACTGGGCCTTCGTTAACCACGGCTTCTACAACACCCGGTTCATCACCACCTATAACGAAGAGCAGGAGCGGGAGTTCCTGCTCGCCTGCCGGGAAACCTTCCGGCGGCTCACGGGAAAGGAACTGAAGGGCGCATCCGGTCCGTCGGCCTCCAATACCGTACGCACTCCCGACCTGCTGGCCGAGACGGGGTTCGTCTATCAGACCGACTGGAAGATCGATGATCAGCCTTTGCCGATTAAGGTCAAGGCCGGGAAGCTGGTGTGCGTTCCCTACACCTCAGAACTCAACGATGCTCCCCTTTTTCGACACCATTTCGAGGCGGACTATTACGCGGATATCTGCAAGGCACAATTCGACCAGCTGTACCAAGAGAGCGACCAGAGCGGGCGGTTAATGTGCATCGCCATCCATCCCTACGCCATGGGCCGTCCCCACCGCATCAAGTACCTGGACCAGGTATTGGACTACATCATGTCCCACAGTGGGGTGTGGCAGGCCACCACGGACGAAATCGCCGAGTATTATCTGGCCCACTACTACGACCAGGCGAAAGACCACGCCCTGCGAGCCAACCAGGGCGTCGATCGGTAGGCTCGCCAATGCGCATAAACCAGCCACGCCAGGGAGGACGATAATGGCCGTTGAACTTCATTACGGTATGGACCACGATCATTATGACTGGTCTCCCCTGGACCAGCACCGCGGAATACTGCGATGGCCCAACTCCGCCAGGGTCGCCGTCTGCGTCATAGTTACGCTGGAGCACATGGAGTGGAGCCCGCCTTCAGGGACCTACCAGAACCCGGTGCTTTCCGGAGGCTACGGAGCGTCGCCATTCCCCGATGTCACCCGCTGGTCTCACCGTGAGTACGGTCACCGGGTGGGAATTTTCCGGCTCCTGGACTTGCTGTACCAACACGGTCTGAAGCCAACGGTGGCGATGGACGTTCTCACCGCGCAAAACTATCCCTTCCTGGTACGACACTGCCAAAATCTGGGCTGCGAGATCATCGGCCACGGAATGTCGGTGAGCCGTATCATCACCAGCAACATGTCGGAACCCGAGGAATGGCAGTACATCGAAGCCTCGGTCAAAGGCCTGACGGAAGCCACTGGAGCCTCCCCCCGGGGTTGGCTCGGACCGGAATACGGAGAGTCGGTGAATACGCCCCGGCTGCTGGAAAAGGCGGGCATTCAATATGTCTGCGACTGGACCAATGACGAGCAACCCTTCCCCATGAAGACCCCTGAAGGGAAACTTCTGGCCTTACCGGTCATGCTGCCGTTAGATGACGTTAACGCCCTGTGGGACCGTCGCGTCACTATCGGACGGTACGTAGAAATGTGGAAAGAAAGCTTCGACACCGTTTGGCGGGAGGGAGAAGCAAATGGCCGGCTGATGGTAATAAACTTGAGGCCCTGGCTCACGGGACAACCCTTTCGGGTGCGGTATCTGGACCGTGGCCTGGAGTATATGATGGGGCACCAGGGGGTATGGGCCGCCACCGGTTCGGAAATAGCGGACTGGTATCGCCAGAATCCCCCTGGTCCCAGTGGCTAGCGGCCCGGCCTTAGCTTGCCCTGCAGAGGCAGGGTCACTAAATTTGCGTCTACCACAACTCACGGGAGGCGATGGCCGCCCCTTCCACCATGGATTTCAGCTTGGCCCAGGCGACGCGGGTTTCGACCTTCCGTCCCCACGCCGAGGTCCCGAAACCGCAGTCGCTGCTGGCGATGACGTTCTCCCGGCCCACGATGTTGGCGAACTGAGTGATGCGCTGGGCGATCAGTTGCGGGTGCTCTACAAAATTGGTGGTGGTGTCCAAAACGCCGGGGACCAGCACCTTTCCTTCGGGCAGTTTCACCTGCTCCCATACCCTCCACTCATGGGCGTGGCGGGGGTTGGCGGCTTCGACGGAAAGACCCGAGGGGCGGGCCTGGAGCACCAGGTCAACTATCTCCTGGAGAGGCACGTCATGGGTGTGGGGACCTTCAGTGTTTCCCCAGCACATGTGAAGGCGCATCCGGTCATCGGGAAGTCCGGCCAGGGCGTAGTTTATGACTTCCACGTGCAGCTGGACGACTTTCTTGAATTCATTCAAGCTCAAATCAGAGAACTGCGTTACCCGGCTCATGGCCAGGTCCGGACAGTCTATTTGTAAAACGAACCCGGCTTCTACAATTGCCCGGTACTCGCCCTTCATCGCGTCGGCCAATGCGTACAGATAGGCTTCTTCGGTGGGATAATACTCATTGGGCAGGAAGTTGGCGATTACACCCGGCGAAGCGGAGGTCATGAATATTTCCTCGGCCCGGCTGTGCTCGGTGGCGGATTTGAGGTTGGCAATGTCCTTCTGAATCGCCTCCCGGTCCTTCCACTCGATGGGACCGGAGCAGGTGGGCTGGGGCATCGTGGTCGAGGAGGAATGGGTGCGCTGCTGGGCGTATTCCGGAAAATCCAGGTCGTCCAGCCGGGGCCTGGCCCGAATCAGCCGCTCTCCTTCGAAGCCCGTAAGGCGCTCCTTCACGTAGGTGGCGTATTGCGAACGGCCCTGCTCACCGTCATTGATCACGTCGATTCCAATATCTTGCTGGTGCTGGGCCACGTCGGCCACCGCGTCCCGGACGCTGGCTTCGAAGTTTTCCAGATCGTACTGGCGCTGTTCTTCCCGGCTTCGCAGCAACTCCTGCTGCTGGGGGGATCGGGGGAGGCTGCCGGTGTGGGTGGTCAGAATTCTGGTCTCGCTGCGCTTCATGTCTTCACCTTCGCAAGTAAATTAGCAGAACATTATTGAATAGAACATTGATATGCAGGACAGAGCAGAAACTTGCCGCCTCAAGGTGTCTGGGCGCCGGGGGATCCCAGGGATGCGGCATCGAGAGACTGGCCGGCGGTCATGAACAACCGGTTCCGGTTCAGCCCACCGGAGAGCCAGGTCAGCGCTCCAATCGGGGGTCCTTTCGGTCATCTTACCTCACGTTTCATCTTTTCTCAGGCCCGACGCCGGAGTCCTGGTAATGTGACGAGGAATGCCACGCCGGCCCTGACCGCCGACCGAACACACTCCTGGCTCCCGGCCCGCGCTGCTCAATCGGAATCCAGGGGAAACGACTGCCCCCCAGGGTAGCGATATTCGAGTTTCCCGTCCAGCCCGTCATTCTAGTAGCGTGTCAGCCAGGAATCGCCGGCCAATGTCGATACGGCTCAACGGTTTCACCGATGAGGACGCAGCCGATGCTGCTGTCTCCCAAAGTGCCACCCAAGCAGCTTTGGCCGTTATTGGTGCCTGGAGTGACTTTGACTGGGAGGAAACAGAGGAAACAATAGATGCTCTTAACCGCATCAGACACGAGAGCAAACCAACACCTCCCATTGAGATATGAGGGGGAAGGAGCCTGATCAGACCTCCACAATCCAGGGTTGACGTAGAACTAGCTCGACAACCGGCCCGGGGAATGGGACGGCAAGACCCAGATTCTCAGGATAACTGGGGCACAATGGGCAGGCTCCGGACTCGAGTCCCCGTCGCGGCGTAGACCGCATTGCTGATGGCGGCGGCGATGGGGACCATACCCGGCTCACCCGCTCCGGTTGACGGAGTCGCGGAATCACCCGCCAGCACAACCTCGATTTCAGGAGCGTCGGCAATGCGCGGCACTCGGTACCGGCTAAAGGCCGGGTTCAACAGCCGCCCGGCATCAAACTCAACTGCTTCCCGCAGCGCCGTGCCCATGCCCATGATGATTCCACCTTCAGTCTGGTTACGCACGCCTTCCGGGTGGACCACCATTCCGCAGTCAACGCCGGCCACCACCCGGTGCAGTCTGACTCCCCTTCTTGCTACCGTGAGCTCAACGCATTCTGCCACGTAACTACCCGCATCGTAGCCTATCGCTACACCCCGGCCTCCGGCAGATTCCGGGGGAGGAGAACTCCACCCGAAGCGGTCAGCGGTACGCTCGAGGACACGGCGAAGACGCTGGTGGCTCAGGTTCCGGAGCCGGAGGTCCACCGGGTCCAGGCCGAGAGCCGCCGCGATTTCGTCGATGTGCACTTCCCTGGCGAAGTGATTCGCCGCACAACCCAGTGACCGATAAGAACCGGCCTTCAGCGGTGATTCGGAATCGGCGACGGCGATGCGCACGTTGGAGGTGTTATATGGGGTATCTGCCCCCCGTTGCCCCCGGTTCGGGCGGTCGCCGGTGTGATAGGCGATGGCTTCCCAGGCAACGATCTTCCCGTCGGACTGGAAACCGCTTCGAATCTCAATGAGCGCGGCCGGCCGCACGGTGCCCCACATGAACTCCTCGGCCCGACTGTAGGCGACGCGCACCGGGCGGTTAGCCAGCCGGGAAAGACGCGCTGCTTCGCCGGCCACTCCGTTGGTGGCCTTGGTGCCAAAGGAACCCCCGATTTCGGGAGCAATGACCCGCACCCGGTCCTGGCTGATACCGAAGGCCTGAGCCAGCTCGTCCCTTACCCCAAAGGGGCTCCGGTCACCGGACCAGACGGTTAGCTTTCCATCATCCCAGAAGGCAACGGCCGCA
>DASTLM010000048.1:0-7206 GCA_035714945.1 Dehalococcoidia bacterium
ACCGGGAAATCGTGCAGATTCTCCGGCGGATCGCCCCGCCAGACTATCTTCAGGCCGAAGTAGAAGCAAACCTCCAAAGGGCAGTCGAGTACTTTGGGGGGGAAAGGGATGCCCTGGAACTGGAAATCGACCTGCGAGAACTCCTGCCCCGGGTCAAGCTTAACATTTTTGAATACGTTGACCGGCTCATTGACGAACTGGATATTGTGGATATCGACCCAACCCAGGACCCCCTCGATCAGCTGGCTGATGTCGAGGAATTGATTAACGCCATAGTCTGGGATATAGCCAGCGGGAAAAACCCGGAGGCAGTACCGGCGATCGCCATTATCCCGGCGCCACTCCGGGCCGGTGTCTTCGATAGCCTGCTCCCCAGCGTTCTCAACGACCCGAGAATCGACCTTCGCGTCAGGCGGGGGCTGGCCGCCAACGTCACCAGCATCCGGAGGGAGTTTATTGCCGGCGATACCCGACGTTTCTTGAAAGAGGTAGCCCACGCCGGGCTGACACCGCTGATTGACCAGGGAATTGCCGGCCTCAACCGCTACACAGATGAACCAGGTCAGCTGGACCTGATTGCCATCGCCGCCCACAATAGCGATGGGATTACGGAAGTGACTTTAAGGGACCGCCTGGACGGCATCAGGGACCAGTTTCGACGAGGGGCAACCCTGGGCGGCAGTGTAGCCCTGACCGTCGCAATTGTGGCCACGGTGGTGATGTTCCTGATTTACCTGCCCAGCCTGACCAACGCGATGCGTTGGCCCGGACTGACCTTGCTGTTAACGGGTCTGGTCCTCGTTGTGCTGGGTAAGCTGCTGGAGAGTACCCTTCCCGGGCTGATTAACGCCCTGGTGGAGGAGCAGATCTTGAAGGTTGCCGATCTGCCACCGACGGCGGTGACTCTGGTCAACGACCTGGCTCAGCAGTTCACCAACCACCTGTTTACCGGGCTGGCCAATCCGGCGTTGATCATTTTGCTCTCCGGGGCGTCGCTGTTTGGCGGTTCCTTCCTGGTTCCCTTGCTCCGTCCGGTAGCGCCGTGGATTCGTTAATTTACCCGTTGCCGGGGCACCACCTGGACATTATTTACAAAAATTGTATCAATATATTAAGAACATATTTGCCGAGTTTTGAGATTGTCCCTCAGGTGTCCCGAGAGGCGAGACCAGAATTGCACCCCGCCGCCTAAAATATGGCTATCGGGTTCACTGGAGACCCGGTAACGTTCCTCAATCGCAGTGGACCCATAGTCAGCATAAACTCGTAGCGATGGCGCTCCTGGCACGCCTCAGCCAACTGCTCCAGATTTGCGTTGTCAATCAGCCACATTCCCAAGGTTACCAGAGACACCGTGTGAAGTGGCGCGGTGATGGTCGCGTAGTGACTGGGACGAATATCGTTGGAGGTGTCGGTGCCCAGCATCGCCACACCGCGCTCTTTGAACCAGGGCGTGCACGCTACCTGACAGGCAGTGGCGGGTTCGGTGCGGGGCCGGGGCCCACCGGCCAAGCGCATTCGGTAATTGCCGGTACGGACAAAAAGCACGTCACCCTGCTGGACTTTGACTCCCTCTAACTCTTCGGCGGCGGACAGGTCCTCGGGCATCACCGGGTCATCCACCGCCATCCAGTGAGCGCCCCGGACCCGGGTAATGTCCAGCAGCACACCCCGGGTGACGATCCCATCCGAGGCAACTTCTATGGAATGACTCTGGGCGCCTTCCCGGGCGGTAATCAGGTTGGCGGGACGGCCGTTGTAGAGCTTGGCCTGCCAGGAATAGTGGGAAAGGGCATCGATATGGGTAATTGTCTGGCCGTGAAAAACCATACCGATGAATTCGGATGCTCCCCGGCGGATCAACTTGCGCTCCGGCGGGTCAGTATCACGGCCCTCGCCGCTGTCAACCATATACCGCTGCACCTGATAGGTTACCTCTGGTGTCATTTCGGTGGTAATCGGTCGGGCACAACTCACGGTTGCACCGTCCCGTACCAGCGCGGCGGCTTGCTTTCGCTTCTCCGGGGTAATCAGGTTCAGACAGCCCTTCTGGTCATCATTACCCCACCGACCCCAATTGCTCAAGGAAGTCATCCATTCCAAGACCTGGGCTTCTGAGGGAATTTCTGAGGGAATTTCTGAGGGCATAATGGGCCTCCTGCAACCAGGGCAATTCAGCTTCAAAGCAGGCCAATTCTACACCGATGGGGGACTTTTACCAACCTGGCTCCCTTTCCCATTTCCCCATTTCCCTTGAAATGGTCTTTTAATCCTCCCGCCGTTGTCCTTGCCAGGGGTAGGGTCTCGACGCAATCTCCCTCGCTGGCATCGCCTCCAACATCTATGGGCCTCAAAGCGTTGAAACTTGTGGCGGTCAATTCTCCGACCCCTTCAGCGTGACCGCGTTAGACTCTGAACCGGTAACCGAGGTATCCGTCGGGTTGCAGGTCTCCTACGGGCTAGAACCGTAGCCGCGGGTTTCCTGGCTAATCCGGGCTTCTAGAAAGGGGAGTTGCTGCCCCTGGTCCATTATATCCGGGAGCCGTAGGGACGGGGCTAATGCCTGTCCCCGCTTTACTAATTGGTTCCCAGGTGGGCACCAATGAATGACGGGTACCCCCGCAAGAATTCAGCCGCCGACACGCTCCTGCGGCCTTCCAATTGCAGGGTTTTCAGGCCCAACCAGCCTTCGCCGGTGGCGACCGCCGCCGGGACAATGGCGTCTTCCAGGGCCACCACCAGTCCCGGTTCGCCAGTAACACCGGCGCCGGCCGGCAATGCCACCACATCCAACAGCTTCAACACCCTTCCCTGCCAGTGGGTGAAGAGACCGGGCCAGGGGGTATAGGCCCGCCGCAGACGCTCCAGCTTCTGGGCGGACAACTGCCAGTTGGCCTCGCCATCAGCCCGTTCCAACTTGCGCGTTACCGTGGCAAGGGCACTGTCCTGAGGCTGGGCCGCAAGGCGGCCCGATGCCCAGGGGTTCAGCTTTTCCACCAGGAGGGCCGCGCCCAGGGCAAACAGCGCCGAAGTCAACGACTCCGCGGTATCCGCACTGGAAATCGGATACTCCCGCTGAGCGATGATCGGGCCGGTATCCATCCCTTCGTCCAGCAGCATCAAGGTAACCCCGGTGACGGACTCCCCGTCGGCAAGGGCGGTGACCACCGGGGAAGGCCCCCGATACCTGGGCAGCAACGATGGATGCAGGTTCAGGCAGCCGTGAGGTGGCATTTTCAGGACCGGAGCCGGCAAAAACCGGCCGTAGGCGGCGACTACGATGACGTCGGGTCTCAGGGCTGACAGCTGGGCCTGGGCGGGGGCCGAACGCAAAGTCCCCGGCTGGTAGACGTTCAGGTCATGCGCTACCGCATACCCCTTGACCGGAGACATTGCTTCGGCGCGGCCCCGTCCCCGGGGTCGGTCCGGTGAGGTATAGACGCCAACCACCTGGGAATTCTCCAGTCTGGTCAGGGCATCCAGCACCGGGACGGCCGGGCCGGGGCTGCCCATGAAAATCAGGCGCATTGCATCTCCTGGCGCGGGTCATCATTCAGGGTGAAGGGTGGTAAATGGGCCAATTCTGGTCTTGACACTGGAAAGATGCCATGGTTAGAATATCTTATCCGCCGGGCGGGAATTTGAGAAGCGGGAATTTGAGAATAGGAGGTGAGTGAGCATGAAACATCATTTAACGAGCAGGGGCGATGGTAGGCATCTGTCTGGACACGACGGGGTGACCAGCTCCTAACAGCATTTACTGGAAAGATGAGAACCCGTCGGTCGGGCCCAGGCCAATGTCTACCATCGCCCCTGAAACCCGGATTTACGCAAAGGGTGGTGTCCAAAAGGCTGGGCCCGATCCTTTTACTAAGTCTAAAGATAGTCTAACGTCACCCCGGAGAGTGCATGCTAAAAATTCGGCTAAAAAGGGTCGGCAAGAAAGGTCAACCGGCGTACCGCATCGTGGTGGCGGACTCCAGGGCGCCCCGGGACGGCGCTTACGTGGAATGGATCGGCAACTACGATCCCATGATGGACCCGCCGGCGATTAACTACAAAGAAGACCGCGCTATTGCCTGGCTTAAAAACGGTGCCCAGCCCTCCGATGCGGTGCGGCGCATTCTTGACCGAGACGGAGTGTTTGAGAAGGCCAACGCCCAATGAAAGAGCTGATCGAGTACATCGCCAGATCCCTGGCCAGTGATCCGGACGCTGTCCGGGTGACCGAGTCGGTGGAAGAGGGCCAGGTGATATTGCGCCTTGAGGTTGCCCCGGAAGACAAGGGCAAGGTCATCGGCCGCCAGGGTCGGGTTGCCCAGGCCATGCGAGTGTTGCTGCGGGTCGCCGCCGTCAAAGACGGGACCCGGGCGATGTTGGAAATTGTCTAATCGACCGTCGGCTCAATCCCCGAATCAATCTTTAGAAACTTTGCCACAATCCTCCCCAGAGCAGACCGATCAGGTCTCAGTGGCGCGAATCCTTGGCCCCCATGGGACCTCCGGTCAACTGAATGCCCGAATCCACAGCGATGCTCCTGACCGGTTTGACCCCGGCGAGAAACTCTTCTGCAATGGTTCTCTTCTTCAGATACTCTACTCGAAACGCACGCGATCCAACCAGATAATCCTCCAATTCGAGAACTTCGATTCCGTGGAGGCGGCCCGAACGCTAAGCGGCCAGTGGCTCACCATTCCCAAAGAAAATGTGGCCCAACTCCCCGAAGGGGAATACTTCCACTTTCAACTTCTGGGGATGCGGGTAGTCACCGACCAGGACGAGGAACTGGGAGAGATTACTGAAGTTATCGAGACCGGCAGCAACGATGTTTACCTGGTTGATAGTGACCGCGGCCAGATTTTGATTCCGGCCATTGCCAGCGTGGTCCTGGATGTAAACCTGGAGCAGGGGGTAATGCTGGTACACCTGATCGAAGGTCTGCGTTAGGAAGGACTGCGCCAGGAAGGACTGCGCTAACCTTTTTGACCGCCGAATCACGCTGGTGCTAAAATTCTCTTGCGGACTGCGCCACCGGGGCACATTCCAAATGTCTGGTCCCTTGCGATCCAAGGGGCGTTCTAGCCAAGGGGTGTTCTGGCGGCGTAATTTTCCGAAATTTCACCAATGGCGGGTGCGAGCCCAGACGGCACAGGAGGTGTCACTGATGTCAGGTCACTCCAAATGGTCAACGATCAAGCGGGCCAAAGGCGCCAATGATGCCAGGCGCGGGGCGTTGTTTACCAAGCTGGCCCGAGATATTACCCTGGCAGTGCGTGATGGCGGCGGCGACCCCGAGATGAACTTCCGCCTACGTCTGGCGGTGGACCGAGCCAAGTCGAACAACATGCCGATGGACAGCATCGGTCGTACCATCAAGAAGGCGTCGGGCGAAGGCAGCGATGGCGAACAGTTTGAGGAAATCATTTACGAAGGATATGGACCCGGCGGCGGCGCAATATTGCTCCAGGCACTGACCACCAACCGAAACCGAACGGCTTCGGATATTCGCTCCGCTTTTAACAAGGGCGGCGGCAATCTGGGCGACGCGGGTTGCGTCGCCTGGAACTTTGAGAGTAAGGGCATTATCACCATCGAAACCGACGACGAGAAGCGGGCCGACGAGCTAACCTTGATCGCCATCGAATCCGACGCTGAAGACGTCAAGTACGAAGACGGTATCCTGGAAATCTACACCGCTCCGGAAAACTTGCAGAAAGTTCAACAAGCCCTGGAGGGCCAGTCGGTAGCAATCTCCTCTTCTGACATTTCGTTGGTCCCCAAGGCTACCATTGCCCTGGATAGTAAAGCCTCGGAGCAGACCCTCCGGCTGCTGGACAACCTGGAAGAGTTGGCCGATGTTCAGAAGGCCTACACCAACGCCGATTTCCCGCCGGAGGTGCTCGAACATTATCAGGTATCCAACTAGATGCGGGTGCTGGGAATTGACCCCGGTACGGTCAGGATGGGCTACGGAGTCCTGAATTCCGGACCGCAACCCGAGGCTGAAGACTACGGGGTAGTTGCCCTGCCCAACTCCATGCCGCTGGAGCAGAGACTGTACCAGCTTCACACCCACATTCTGAACCTGATCAACCTCTTCCGCCCCGACGCCATCGCCGTGGAAGAGCCCTTCGTGGGACGGGGAGATCGGCAGTTCATCGGCCCGGCCATCGCCGTGGGGCAGGCCCAGGCCCTGGTGTTCATTGGGGCGGCCAGCCAGAATTTGCCGGTGTTTCGCTACAGTCCAGCCCAGATCAAGCTGGCGGTGGTGAACTACGGAGCGGCCACCAAGGTACAGATGCAACAGATCATAGCGGCTACCTTGAAATTGCCGGAAATCCCGGAGTCGGACGCCGCCGACGCCCTGTCGGTGGGACTGTGCCATCTGATTCAGAGCGAGACCGCAGCGGCGCTGGACCGGGAAATCCGTCCCGGCCAGGAGAGATAACCGATGATCGCTGGGGTTCGCGGCGTGCTGGAAGCCACCGGACCCGATTGGGTGCACCTTCAGGTTGGCGGTATAACTCTCCGAATATCGGTTCCTGCCTCGTCCGTCGCTGAACTGGGCGAACCCGGCGGCCAGGTCTACCTTCACACCAACCTGCGGATCCGTGACGACCAGCCGGTGCTGTATGGCTTTACGACGCGGGCCGCAATGGAGGTTTTCCTGCTGTTGCTGGGGATCTCCGGCGTCGGCCCCCGTCATTCCCTGGGGCTGCTATCCAGCCTGGGCGTCGCCGGGTTGCAGCGGGCCATCGAAAGCGGCGACGTGGCTGCTCTGAGTACGGCGCCTGGGGTGGGCCGGCGCACCGCCAGCCGGGTGGTACTGGAACTGAAGGGCAAACTGGAAACTGTCCAGGAGGGGGGCGCACCGACTCAGGCCAGCAACAACGTTGAAGTTGTTGAGGCGTTGACCGCCCTGGGATACTCCACCGCCGAAGCGCGGCGAGCGGTCAACGACCTGGACAGTTCCTCCAACCTGACGGTGGAGGACAAGATCCGCCTGGCCTTGCAACAGATGGGGGGAGGTTGAACGATGGCCGAAATATGTTTCGCCCGGGGCAAGCCGCCGGGTTGACAGATAGCCAGGCAGGGCCTACACTGATAGACAATAAGAGCAGAGAGGTATATCTTAACAGTACGCACGAATTAATCTTGTTGTGCAGACTTAAACGTAATTCTTCTCGGTACATTCTGTCGGTACAT
>DASTLM010000049.1:0-3707 GCA_035714945.1 Dehalococcoidia bacterium
CGAGTCACTGATTAACCAGAACACCAGGGCCATCATGCCAGTGCATGTCTTCGGCAATCCCTGTCAGATCGACGAATTGAAAGCCCTGGGCGAAAAATACGGAGTCAAGGTAGTCTACGATTCAGCCCAGGCCTTTGGCTCCAGCTACCGGGGACACAAATTGGGCCATTTCGGGGATTTTGAGGTGTTCAGCGGCAGTCCCACCAAGCACTTCACCTCGGCGGAAGGCGGGTTCGTCGCCACCAACAACGGCGACCTGGCCGCCATGATCCGGTTGACCCGAAACTACGGCGTACTGCCCAATTACGATTGCGTCATGCCGGGTCTGAACGCCCGAATGCCCGAGATCAATGCGGTGATCGGCCAGGCATTGCTCACCGGCACCGACGGATTCATCGAGCGCCGCAATCGCTATGCCGCCACCTACCACGATCTATTGGGCGGGCTGCCGGGCATCAGCTTCCAGAAGATCACCCCCGGGGGTCACTCCAGCTACAACTACTTTGGCATGCTGGTGGAGGCCGACCAGTTCGGCCTGACCAATCGGGAATTGGAGCAGTCCCTGAAGGCAGACTTGATCGGGACCAAGGTCTACTACCACCCGCCGGTGCACCAGCAGCAGGCTTACCAGACCAATCCTCCCACCGTCCTGCCCCATACCGAGGGCCTGACCGAGCGGATCATCTGCCTCCCAATGTATAATGATATGGACGATTCGCTGCTGGAGCGAATAGCCGCTTCCGTGGGACGGATCCACCGCCACGGCGATGAAGTACGGGCAGCTTTATCCGCAAAAGCAATTCACGCGTGAGCAGAGTCCTGGTCATCGGTGCCAGCGGGTTCATTGGACAATATCTGGTGCGCCATCTGCTGGACCGGCCCGAGTATCAGGTCAGCGGCACCTTCAACTCCAGGATGATCCAGTCCAGGATGGTCCAGTCCAGGATGATCCAGTCCAGGGTGGTCCCGGAGGGGTGTTGCAACTGGTACCGGGCCGATTTAACCGACGAGAGAGAACTGGGCGAGGTGTTCGAGACGGTCAATCCGGAAATAGTGGTCCTGCTGGCCGCTATGGCCGACGTTGGCCAATGCGAACGAGAATACCATCTTGCTACTAAAGTGAACCTCATCGGCACCAAAAATGTCACCAGGCTTTGCGATACTTACCGGGTAAGGTTGGTTTTCCTCTCCACCGAGTATGTTTTTGACGGTGAGCGAGGCAATTACCGTGAAGATGAGACCCCGGCGCCGACCACCCATTACGGGCAGACCAAGTGGGAAGCAGAGCAAGCGGTCTCTCGGTGCCGCAATCCCTGGGGCATTATCCGGACCAGCCTGGTGTACGGCTGGCCCGCTTGGGCTGACCGGGCCAACCTGGTTACGCGGGTAATTGACAATCTGACCAGCGGGCGTCCCGCCTACGGTCACACCGACCAGTACCGGTCACCGGTGTACGTGGAGGACCTGGTGCGGGGGATTGTCAAGGTAATGGAGGAAGACTATTCTGGAGTGTCTCACCTGGCCGGGCCTGACTGGGCCAACATGGGCTGGTTTGTCCAAACGGTGGCGGAGACCTTCCAGATGGATCGATCGCTGGTGGTTCAAGGGGAATCGACAGCACCGGGAGCAGGCGGTGCGAGACCCAGTCGGCTGGGGTTGGATTCAACCCGGTCGGTGGCCCGCCTGGGGTTTCAGCCCAGAGGCATAGTTTCGGGCCTGAAAGATATGCAAGCGAATAGGAGGGAGCGACCTTGACGACAAAGGTATTAGTAACCGGCGGCGCAGGCTTCATAGGGTCTCACCTGGTAGAAGCCTTGGCCAGCGAAGGTTACCAGGTAAAGGTCCTCGATAGCCTGATCAAAGGTAAGATGAGCAGCATTCAGCCCCTCATTGACGAGGGGCGAGTACAGTTCATCGAAGGTGACGTACGCTCTCGGGACGCGGTGGACAAGGCGATGAAGGGGATTGACTATGCCTTCCATACTGCCGGCGTCCACATCAAGCGTAGCGTTGAGTCGCCGGAAGACATGATTGAGGTCAACATCCGTGGTTCCTACAACGTCTTCAAGTCGGCGTTGGAACACGGCGTGAAACGGGTTATCTTCTCGTCTTCCTCCAGTATTTACGGAGACCCCAAGAAACTGCCCATGTCCGAGGACGACGCGGCGGCTCCGGTGGAGCCCTACGGGGCCAGCAAATGGATGGGTGAGCAGTTGCTGGCGCATCTGGCTACCGAAGGCCTGAAGTACAACGCCCTGCGGTACTTCAACGTTTACGGTGAGCGTCAAGCCGCCCACGCCTTTTACACCACCGTGATCAGCAATTTCATCAAGCGGCTGCTCAATGGACAGCCACCCGTCATTGACGGTGAAGGCACCCAGTCCATGGATTTCACTCACGTCAGCGACATTGTCCAGGCCAATATCCTGGCCATGACCAGCGAGGCCCACAATGAGGTGTTCAATGTCGGCACCGGGGTTCCCACCACGGTAAGGGAACTGGCGGACATTCTAATCAAGGCTCTTGGTTCCAATGTCGAGCCCGAGTTCAGCGGACGGCCCACTCTGGTATCCCGCCGAAAGGCCGACCTGACCAAGATCCGGGAATTACTCGGATATGAGCCAAAGATGGAAGTTCGCCGAGGCTTGACCGAAGTAGCCCGGGCGATTGCAGCCCACCCGGACTCATATTAGCCAGAGCGATTCAATAACATCCAAATACAGGGAGCAATAGCAGGGAGTAATAGCAATGATGGAACTGAAAAAGAGCCTACTAGAAGGTAGCAAGCGCATCGGTATCTGGGGAGTCGGTCATATCGGCTATTCCACCATGTCCCACTTCGCCGAAAGCGGCGTGCATTGTGTTGGGTATGACATCGAACCCCGGAAGGTAGCGGAAATCAACCGGGGAGAAATTCCCATCTTCGCCATGGACTACTGGCTGGGTTTCGACCCCGAATTCCTGTATCGCCACGGTGTCGCCCGGGCCACCACCGATTACCAGGAACTGATGGCTCCCGATGTGGCGGTACATTTCATCTGCATACCCACCGAACGCAATGGTGAGCCCTTCCTGGAGCCGCTGGAAGACGTCTGCCACAAGCTGATTGATGCGGTAAAGAACAAATCCTTCAGTGAGCCGCCTCTGATCATCATTGAATCGACGCTGACCCCTGGCACTACCGACCATTTCGTGATTCCCCGGTTCCAGGCCGCCGGACTGGCCGTCGGTAAGGACGTACTCATTGGTTGCGCCCCCCGCCGGGACTGGTTCTCCAGCACCGACAACAAGTCGTTGCGCACCATTCCTCGCATCTTCGGCGGGGCCGACCCGGCAACTTCCGCAGCCATTCAACAGGTGCTATCAATAGTCTGTGCATCTCTGGTTCCCGCGCCGGACCACATGCACGCTGAAGTGGTCAAAAGCATCGAGAACGCCTACCGGCACGCTGAAGTAGCCCTGGCCTTTGAACTGTCTCGGGCTTATCCCAGCCTGGATATGCGCACCGTGCTGGAACTGGTGGGCACCAAGTGGAACGTGGGAACTTATTTCCCCAGCTTTGGTGTCGGGGGTTACTGCATACCCCTGTCCAGCCACTACGTGATTCAGGGCGCGGAGCATCCGGAGGAACTGACCCTGCTTCGTCAGACCGTCAAGGTGTGCGAGCAGCAGCCGCTCCTGGTGGGCCAGGCCCTGCTGAAATCTGG
>DASTLM010000050.1:0-6708 GCA_035714945.1 Dehalococcoidia bacterium
CGGGGGTTCAATATTAACGGGGGTTCAATATTAACGGGGGTTCAATCATGACAACCTTGCTAGAACAGCTTGATCGGGATATGGGGGACGTTGTCCAGAAGGCCCGGCGCAGTCTGGTGCAAATCCAAAGCGGCGGACGGGGCAGCGGTGCGGGCACCATCTGGCATTCCGACGGACTGATCATCACCAACGCCCACGTAGTCCGGGACCGGTCTCCCCGGGTATGCCTGCCCGAGGGCGACACACTGACCGCGAAAATTTTAGCCCAAGATGCCAGGCTGGATGTGGCCGCCCTGGCGGTCGATGCCACCGGCCTCCCAACGGTGGACCTGGGCGATTCCCGAGTCTTGCAGCCCGGTCAATGGGTGATGGCCCTGGGACATCCCTGGGGAGTTTCGGGGGCCGCCACCGGGGGCGTGGTTATCGGGACCGGGGCGGGCCTGCCCGACGCTCCGGAGCAGGGCCGGGAGTGGATCGCGGTCAGCCTGCACCTGAGACCCGGACACTCGGGAGGGCCGCTGGTGGACGCACAAGGCCGGCTGATCGGTATCAACACCATGATGGCCGGCCTGGAGGTGGGACTGGCCGTCCCGGTCCAGGTGGTCAAGGACTTCCTCCGCCGGGAGTTGGGAAGCGACGTCCCCCGGCCGGTGGCGGTGCGTTAATACCCGGTCCACGGGGTAACTCTTTCAGGGTAACTTGCACCCGTGGGTAGTGCTACAATTCACAGGGCAAAAATATCGTGGGGCAGACTGGGGCAGGCTGCCGAAATTCTTACCTGATGATGGGAAATGCATGCGCGTCGTGATGATTCATGCCGTGGCTGGTTCGATCCGCCCGGCCGAGCTGGCATTCCAGGACGAGTTCCCCGCTGCCGAGCTGGTCAATTTGATGGACGACAGCCTGTTGACTGACTATGGCGATAAAATCAACTCCAGGCTGCGCCGGCGCATGAGCCAGTTGATCTGTTACTGCGCCGAGCATGGGGCCGATGCGGTGGGGCTGGCCTGCTCGGTATACGCTCCGGTGGTGGAATCGGCCCGGGACCTGGTAGATATACCGGTACTGTCCTCCTATGAGGCGGTCATGGAGGATGCCGTCAGTTATGGCCGTCGCATCGGTATTATTGCGTCGGTGCCGGCAACCCTTCGAGATTCGGAATACTACCTCAGGCAGACCGCCGAACTGAAGGGAATGACGGTGGACCCCCAATTCTTTCTAGACGAGCATCTGATGCAATTGATGAAGGTTGACGGTCAGGAAGAGTTTCGTCAGCGTCTGGCTGGAGCCGTACAGCAGATGGCGCCCGGTGTAGATGCCATTTTGCTGAGCCAGTTTTCCATGGCCACCGCCCTGGCCGATCTGCGGAAAATCACCGACGTGCCCCTGCTGTCGGCGCCCCACAGCAGCGCCCGCCGATTCAAGCGACTACTGACGGTGGAGGTGGGCGACCGGATACCGGGAGCCCTAAATCACCCCCAGCACCACACGGACGATGCGCCGCTCCAGAGCCAGGGCCAGTTGGGTGGCCTGCTCCAATCTCAGGTGGTCCCCCACCGCTCCCACGAAGGCCACGCCCAGGATGCGCCCCACTCGGAAATCGATGACCGTTGATGATACCAGGCCGGTGGCTCCGCCTTGCAGCACCCGCAGGGCTACCGCTTCATCAAACAGGCCCGAGGGGTCCAGCCGCTGCACCGAGATTAACTGCTGGTCGTTCCCAACACTTTCTCCCACATTGTTTTCAAAGTCGTTGAGGAACACATCGTGCATCCAGCCAGAAACCGACTCCGGTTCATCGAACAAATGGGATACCGTGGCGCCGACGAAGTTAAACCCGTCGAACACGGCCATATTCGCCGTGGGCCCGAACTCGCGCATGTAGCCGTTGATGCGCCCGGCCAGCCGGAACCTTTCCGCGGTGCTGCCGGCAAAGCCATGCTCAGCCATCATCCGATTATCTAAAACGCCCTCGCGGACCACCTGATAACCCTTGAACTCCGAGGGAATATCGTCTCGATCTAACGCCATTAACTCAAGATCGCCTTCAGAAACCCGGTATGTTGCCTGACTCAAAGCAGTGCCAGCCAAAACAACCTCCCTCCACCGGAAAATTAATATTGCTAACCACAGACCATGGGATAGACATGCAAAGAGCGGGACATCTCTCCCGGAACCTGGCTGGTCTTTTGCCACCGGCCGCCGCCGTCGTGACTGGCGTAAACCCGACCATCGTAATCGCAACAGTAAACCTTCTCCGGCGCGGCCCGGTCAATGGCAATCTGGAACATCCGGCGCGGCAGAGTGTCTCCGATATCAACTCGCTCCCAGTTCTCGCCGATGTCTCTACTGCGGAACAACGCTCCAGTCTCCTGAGTCCCCGCTGGGGCTCCGCCGCCACCGGCTCCCGCCGCCAGATAGATCGTCCTGGGGTCGTCGGGCGCCACCATCAGCCCCCGACAGTAGCTGCCCCCGGGGAACATTTCGTCCATCTGGACATGCTCCCAATAGTGCCCCCGGTCCCGGCTGCGGAACATCGCCACTTGGGTAATGATAAAGACGGTGCCGGGAGCCGCCGGGCTGACCTGCACACCGTGCAAGTCCAGGGTGTTATTACGCACATATGGCCCATCCAGAATTTGTGCCCAGGTCTCTCCGCCGTCCCGGCTGGCGATCAGACCACCAACTTCAATCGCTCCATACATGTCCAATGGGTTGGACGGGTCGGCGGCGATACCGATTACCCGCTTGCCCAGGGGCGGCATGTAGGTGGTGATGTGAGGAAACACCACATTATCCGTATCCATCTTCTGCCAGTGACTGCCGCCGTCATGAGTACGATAGACGGCGCAGGGTTCGTAACCGGCGTACACTGTGTTTGGATTGCTGGGATGAAAGGCCAGTGACCAGACATCGGCCTTCGCCGTGTCCAGTGCTTCCCAGTGGTCTCCCCGGTCATCGCTGCGATATGGTCCGGCCTGGGTTCCAGCATAAACCATTGCCGGGTTCTCCGGGTGCACCAGCAAGGCCCGCACCTGAGGATTCTCGGGCAAACCCCGGGTTATGCTCTGCCATCGGTCGTCGCCCTCAGCGCGGCGGTACAGGCCGCCCCGGCCGATATTGCCGCCCTCTCCGGCGAGTCCCACATAGAGGAAAGTCCGATGATTTACGGCGGTCATGGCGCACCTCCAATCAAAACTTCAACTCAAAAACATAACACGGATTGTTCCGCCTGGCGCCCCAGATGTCAAGGGGCAATACCGGATTCCCAGGGCTGATTAATGTCCCTGCGGTCTGCCCACTGGTTGCTTGCGGCGGCGTTATAAGCTATAAATAAGCGGTCCAATATCCGGCGACGGCAGCCTCGACTAGCCGCCCCCCGGCAAGATCCGGGACTCGCACCCGGTCTTGGCCGGGCCAGATCGTGCCAGAACCTGTGATGTCAGGAGCCCCATGCCAATTACCAGACCCTTGCTGATCAGGAGACCCTGAGAATGAAAAACAAGGTTTATCAGACCTTCGACGAGGCAGTGGCCGATATCCCCGACGGCATTACTTTCATGTCGCCGGGTTTCGGCGGCGTCGGCGTTCCCCGCAACCTGCTGGCGGCGCTCAATCGCCAGGGCGCCAGGGGACTCACCGGAGTTTCCAACAACGCCGGAACCATGGACGATAAGGTGGACGTCGGAACTCTGGTCCAGGCTGGTCAGGTGAAGAAGATGATCTGCGCCTTCACCGCACCCACCCATCCGTCCCAGGTCACGCCCTTCGTCAAAATGTACAACAATGGCGAGATCGAAGCTGAACTGGTGCCCCAGGGCACCCTGGCGGAGCGAATACGGGCGGCCGGGGCAGGCATTGGCGGATTTTACACTCCCACCAGCGTGGGCACCGAACTGGCCGAGGGCAAGGAGCACCGGGAGATTAACGGGCGGATGTACGTTCTGGAGAATCCTCTGCCGGGCGACTACGCTTTCATCCGCGCCTGGAAATCCGACACCTTCGGCAACCTGCAATTTCGGATGGCCCAGCGCAACTTCAACCCCATCATGGCAATGGCCGCCAGGATAACCATTGTCGAGGTCGAGAGCGAGATCGTAGAGGTGGGCCAGCTCGACCCGGACCAGATTCATGTGCCCGGCGTCTATGTTGACCGCATCGTCAAAATCCCGCCCGACGGTATCTTTGATTGACCGTCCCGTGCTTCTAGCACCCGATGCTGTTGGTTGACCTGGGAAGTAACTGGAGGACGGAATGCCCGAAAAACCGAGACTTGAGCGCCAGGCGATGTGCGACCGCCTGGCCATGGAGTTCCAGGACCAGTGGATTGTGAACCTGGGGGTGGGAATGCCCACCCTGTGCTCCAACTATATTGACTCCAGCAAGGAGATCATCTTCCACTCCGAGAATGGCGTCATCGGCTACGGCCCGCTGGCCAAAGCGGGTAGGGAAGACAAGCACCTGGTCAACGCTGGAGGGCAGCATGTCACCGCCATACCCGGCATGGTCATCGTACATCACGCCGACTCCTTCGCCCTGATTCGCGGCGGCAGGATCGACGTGACGGTGATGGGCGCCTACGAGGTGGCGGAGAACGGCGACTTCGCCAACTGGCGCATCCCCAACCGCAAGGGCGGCGGCATTGGGGGGGCCATGGACCTGGCTGCCTGCGCCCGGCGGGTGTTCATCGCCATGGAACACAACACCCGCGACGGCAAGCCCCGCATGTTGAAGCAGTGTAATTTGCCGGTAACTGCCCCGAGGGCGGTTACGCTGGTGTCCACCGATCTGGGACTCTTTGAGGTAACGGCCCAGGGGTTCAAGCTGGTGGAACACGCGCCCGGCTGGTCTCCCGAGGATATTCAAGAACTGACCGAGGCCAGGTTAACCATCGCCGATAACCTGCGGGAGTTCCGGTTCCGGGAGTAATCCGGCTGGCGAAGCCGGATTGAATCTAGGGTACATCGTCTTCCCCTGGCAAGAACCGGCTAGTAAAAACTGGCTCCGCCGTTAACGTGGAGGGTCTGTCCGGTGATGAAGCCGCCGTCATCGCTGACCAGGAACAAGCAGGTAGCCGCAATCTCGTCTACCTTCCCCTGACGCCCCAGAGGAATGCCGTCGGTATTGGGAGGCCTGCCCTGGTACCACTCCGGGTTGGCCCGAGAAGTATCGATGCTGCCCGGTGAGACCACGTTGACCCGGATGTTCTGGCCGGCAAACTCCGAGGCCAGACCTCTGGCGAATCCCACCAGCCCCATTTTGGCGGCGGATACATGGGAACGCCCCGCCCCGCCCCGGAATGCCCCATCGCCGGTGAAGAACAGGATGCGTCCGTAGTTGTTATCCACCATCGAGTTGATTACCGCGCGAGTGGCGTAGAATCCGCCGTCCAGCACCACACCCCGGACGTACTCCCAGTCCTCCAGGGTCAACTCGGTGAAGGGCTTATGCGGGCGGATGGCCGCGTTGTTAATCAGGATGTCCACCTTGCCGAACTCGGACATCGCCATGTTGACCATGCTGTCCACCTGCTCCTTGTTGGACACATCGGCCAGCACCGCCAGCGCCTTGACCCCCAGCCGGCGGGCCTCCGCCGCCACCGCTTCCGCCTCTGCCTGGTTGCTGCGGGCATTGACCACCACGTTGGCGCCCTCCGCCGCCAGTTTCAATACCGTCGCCCGGCCAATGTTGCGACCGGAGCCGGTGACCAGAGCCACCTTACCGTCCAGCTTACCCATCGGTTCACCTCCTGCAATTCTTCCTGCAATTCTTCCTGCAATTTGAATCCATAGCAGATTGACAACATCAGAACCCCGCTTGAAACAACCCTCGCTATCCTCCAGCGTAGATTCGGCAAGGAGAGTAAGAGAGTAAGGAGAGTATAGAAGCCCGATGATAAAGGTTCAACCGTTGGGCCGTGCTCATGTTCTTGTTTGCCGGGCAATACTGCTTCATGGTGGCCGCCACCTACCAAGGGACCACCGGCACCCGCCGGAGGCTGAGGTAGTGGCAGATACCCACCAACAGGGGTATGGCCAGGGAATAGAACACCAGGGCGCAGGAGTAGCCGGCCGGCCAGAACGCGAGAAAGGGCAGGGGAATATACAGAGCCGCCACGGCTCTGGTGGAACTTTTGGACCGGAACAGTACGACCAGAGCCAGTGCCGCCAGGGGAGCCGCCACCACGGGCACCGTCGCCAGCAATACTCCCACTGCCGTAGCCGCCCCCCGCCCGCCCCGCCCCCGGAGATAGATGGGCCAGGCGTGCCCGATAATCACAAAGATCCCGGCGATCATTCCGGCCATCCCGGAGTCCAGTAGCCCCTGGGCCAGCAGCACAACGGCGAGGCCCTTGCCAATGTCAACGGTCCCCACCACCAGTCCGCCCCTGGTGCCCAAAATCCGGGCGGCGTTGGCCGCTCCGGCGTTGCCATCACCCAGGTTACGGACGTCCTGACCCTTGAGCCACCGGACGGCCAAGTACGCGGTGGGGATTGCCCCGATGAGGTATGCCATCAGGGCGGTGACCAGCCAGGACAGGAGGTTAGCGCCGTTCAACGCGCCCGACATCGGTCAGGATATTCTCCACCCTGACTCCCTCGGGAAACCCAGAATCTATCTCAAAAACGCGGATACCCAAAGTTCGCTGAGATTGGGCTGAGATTCTTCTGCTGGCATTGTTCCGTTCTCAGCGTCTTCGGTGACTCT
>DASTLM010000051.1:0-1876 GCA_035714945.1 Dehalococcoidia bacterium
AAGCCCGTCACATCCTCAATCTGGATATTGGAGACGTCATCCAGATGGAGAACGGCCATTGCGACGTGCGTTTCCTGTTACTTACCGTGGAATACACTGAAGGTGAGCCGGAGACCTATACCCTTCCCCTGGCCTTCGCCGCCGGAGATCAGGCCAGGCAGATTGCTGGGAATTTCCCCAATGCTGTAGTAGCTCAACTGGAAGTCAGCGGTCAGGAGTCGGGCAGCAACGGCATTCTTTATGACGCCCTGGTGGACCAGAGTTTTAACAGCTTGTTGTTGGAGTCCATTTCCCACCGGAGGACCTTTAGAGGCGAGCAAGGACAAATCTCGGCAATGCCCAGCCGGGTCTTTCGAAGATTGGCTGGGCTGGACTGGGCTGAGATTTCCCCGGTGCCGCTCCGGGAAGAACAGACGAACACATCAATTGCCTTTGGCGACCGGATGATGCTGAAGCTTTTTCGGCGTTTGGGCGAGGGAGTGAACCCGGACCTGGCCATGGGCCGGTTCCTCACGGAAGTAGTCTCCTTCCCCCACATTCCAGCCCTGGCCGGGGCCCTGGAGTACCGAAAATCCCGGAACGAAGAACCGATGACCCTGGGTATATTGCACAGCTATGTGGCCAATCAGGGCAGTGCCTGGCGATACACCCTGGACTCTCTCGGCGACTTCCTGGAAAGGGCGTTGACCTACTCGGAAAAACCAATAGTCCCGGACCAGCCATTGTTGGAATTAGTCGCGGTGGCAGCTCCGGCCCTGGCCCGGGATACGATCGGCCCCTACCTGGAATCGGCACGCCTGTTGGGCCAGCGCACCGCCGAACTGCACCTGGCCCTGGCGTCAAGATCCTCTGACCCGGCCTTCGCCCCCGAACCGTTCACCGAATTGTACCGCCGGTCCCTGTACCAATCGATGCGCAACTTGACTAACCAGAATTTCGATCTGCTGCGCCAACGGCTGCCCGGCCTGTCCCAAGACGACCGGGCGTCCGCCCAGAAGGTGTTGGACCGGCGGGGGGAAGCCCTGGGCAAGTTCCAACAATTGACCACTCGACCGCTGGTGGCTTCCCGTATCCGTTGTCACGGAGACTACCATCTTGGACAGGTGCTCTACACCGGCGGTAACTTTATAATTATTGACTTTGAAGGCGAACCCGCCCGGGCCATTACCGAACGAAGGCTCAAGAGATGTCCGCTCCGGGATGTCGCCGGAATGGTGCGTTCCTTCCACTACGCTACCAGCGCCGCCATTTCCGGTCAGGCCCCCATTGTGATTCGCCCGGAGGACGCCGCCGTTCTGGATGGTTGGGCCCGATTCTGGTACTCGTGGGTGTCCGCCGCCTTTCTCAGCGCCTACCTGGCCGCGGCTGGCCAGTCCGAATTTTTACCCAGAGACCCCGCCCAACTGCAAACCCTGCTGGACATCTACCTGCTGGAAAAGGCGGTGTATGAAGTCGGGTACGAGCTCAATAACCGCCCCGATTGGGTGAGAGTCCCCCTTCAGGGCATCCTGCAGTCGTTGGGTGAACCGGCGTGATCTCCACCCCCAGGCTCCGGGGACTGGCAAAGTTGGCATCGCTTTACGGTGTTCAGGCCACTTACTTCGGCGCCGACGGCCAGCGCCATTCGGCGCCGACCGAGTCCATCATGGCGGCCCTGCGAGGATTGGGCGCCAGCGTCACATCGCCTGACGACGCCCCCGCCGCACTGAGAGAAAAGCAGCAGCAGGTCTGGCAGCGCCGATTGGAACCGGTAACCGTGGCCTGGGACGGTCATATTATTGAGCTGGCCGCCCGGCTTCCCCGTAGCCTGTCGGAAGCTTCGTGGGAGTGCCGGCTCACCCTGGAAAGCGGCGAGCAGCGGACCTGGGCCTGCTCC
>DASTLM010000052.1:0-2068 GCA_035714945.1 Dehalococcoidia bacterium
GTCGGAGAACGCCGAGTACAACACCCTCTGGGACGCGGTGAAGCAGGTGACTTATGCCGAGGAGATGGGATTCGAGCAGGTGTGGCTGGTAGAGCACCATTTCCTGTCCGAATTCGCCCACTCCAGCGCGCCGGAGGTTACAATGAACTCGATTCGTCTGTTTGGCAAATATATTATCCCCCACTTCCGGGATAAGGAGAAGCGGGCCAGGGCCGCGACTTGTTGAAATTGGGCGACAATCAGGAGAGAGCGATGAGTCTTGATGTTTTCGACGTAACCGGGCAGAAGGTCTTGATCACCGGGGGTGGCCGGGGTATCGGCAAGGGCATTGCCTTGGCCTTCGCCGAGGCGGGCGCAGATGTGGCGGTCAGTGCGTTGACTACCACCGGGGTGAACCAGGTAGCCGAGGAAATCCGGGGCCTGGGCCGCACCGCGCTGGCCCTGACCGGCGACGCCACGAAGTCCGCCGACATGGACCGGGTTGCTCAACAAACCCTGGCCGAGTTCGGACACCTGGATGTCCTGGTCAACTGCGTCGGCGACGCCATTCGCAAGCCGCTGGTCAAACTGCCGGGCGGCGCCACCGAGGGCATGACCGAAAAGGAGTGGCACTTCATCATCGATATAAACCTGACCGAAGCCTTCCAGGGGTGTCGGGCGCTGGGACCGCACCTGCTGGAACGGGGTCAGGGCAGCGTAATCAACGTCTCCGGCTGGGCCGCTTTTCGGGGACGCCCGGAGTCAGCGGCCTATGACGCAGCCAAAGCCGGGGTTATGCGCCTTACCGAATGTCTGGCCCAGGAATGGGCGCCCTTCGGAGTGCGGGTCAACTCCATTGCCCCGGGCAGCTTCCCCGACCCGGCACAGATGTCGGCGGAGGCCTACCGAAACCGGGATGAAGCAGCCCGGGGCTCGGTGCCCCTGGGTCGAGTCGGACGATTGAAAGAGATCGGCTATCTGGCGGTCTTTCTGTCTTCGCCCGCCGCATCCTATGTGACCGGGCAGACCTGGGGAGTGGACGGGGGGATCAGCATCAAGCATCCTTGAATCATTCCTTTGAATCATTCCTTTGAATCATTCCTTTGTTTTTGGTTGGAATAATTATTCGCATCCGGTGTGGGCCATAGATTAAATATACCGAAGGGGCGTATTGTATTACTGTGGCACTGCAGTACAGAAAAACGAATAAACGGTGTAGTTATGTGACCTTGCTTTAACGAGTTCATTATGTTCACATAGATCTAAAGAGCAGCAGCATTGGTAATTTAATGCGAATCAAACGGATTTGGTTATGGTTAACGGCACGCACGCAAAAAAAGATCTGGCAGTGATTAGAATCATGATCGTTGAGGATGAAGGACTATTCCGGGATATGCTCAAAATATCCCTGGGCGCAGTTCCCAATCTGGAGGTCGTCGAAGCCGTATCTGATGGCCTATCTGCCATTGATGGCGCCAGCCGCCTGTACCCCGATGTAATTCTGATGGACATCGAGCTGGGCGGTGATCCCAATGGCATCGCCGCCGGCCGGATCATCAAATTGGAACACCCCAACACGGGCATAGTCATATTATCCTCCCATCGGGAACGGCAGTACCTGAGCCTGATTGCCGCCGAAGAATCATCGGGCTGGTCCTACCTGCTCAAACAATCGGTCAGTGATTCGGGTGCGTTGGCTCGGGCCATTGAGGGCGCCGCCTCCGGCCTGGTGGTAATGGACCCGACGGTGGTTAACAGCTTGAAACCCCGCAAAGGCTCGGTCACCTCCGGGCTGACCCCGCGCCAGCAGGAAGTGCTGACCATGATGGCCCAGGGCTACAACAACGCTGCCATCGCCGAGAAGTTGGTGCTGGGCACCAAGTCGGTGGAAAACTACATCAACGCCATCTACCAGGAGCTGAGCTTGAGCCACAACGGGCCGCTGCACCCCCGGGTGCAGGCAGTGCTCACCTACGTCAAAGACAGCACCTAGCAGGTTAATGAAAAACCCTTTTCGACCATCCCCCTACCCCCTTCCTGGCCAGGAAGGGAGTAGAAATTGTATCTGGGGGACCCCCCCAGACCCCGG
>DASTLM010000053.1:0-3103 GCA_035714945.1 Dehalococcoidia bacterium
TGGCTGAGGCTGAGTGGCACCCCCTGCGGGGGAAGCCGGGAAAACCCCAGCAGGAGTGGGCCGAAGTATGCTACCTGCCCAGCTGGGTGGGCCGCAGCAAGAACGGCCCCGATTACCGGTTCCTGGCCATGCGGGAACTCCTATCGCCGCAGCTGGAACTGCCGGGGATGGCGGGACAGCAGAGCTTGCCCTTTCCCACCCCGGAGATGCCCCAGCAGGGACACTACAAGCTCTTTGGGCTGGTGACCAACCGGGATCTTCCCGGGGAGGAGGTATCCAGCGGCTCCGCCAGCGCTGCGGTAAGAGTGAAGCGGCCCATAGTGTAGTGAAGGAAGACCTGGCCGGAGGCAAGTTACCCTCTGGGGATTTCGGAGAAAACGCCGCCTGGTGGGGAATCACGGTGCTGGCCTTCAACCTGAATGTGGCGACGCAGCGGCTGGTGTTGGGTGAGAGGTGGCTGGGGAAGCGGCTGAAGGCGATGCGTTTCGGGCTGATATCCCTGCCGGGCCGGGTGGTCAAGCACGCCCGAGGGTTGTATGTGCGCTTGAGCGGAGGTCATCCCGGCCAGGAACTGCTGGTTGGAGCGCGCCAGAGGATACTAGCCCTGGCCCAGGGACCCGCCGGCTGACGGCCTCTGGGTGACGCTGCTGGGCAAAGTGGAGGCTGGTCAGAGCCCCCTGGGATCAATGCGCCCTGAAAAGGCCGGAGGAGGGTGAACGCGGCTGTTGGTGGCCGGAAACGGCTCAATAAACCTGAAATAAAAGACCAGGCGACCATGGACAACGGCTATTTTGCGGATCCCTGAGACCCCCTCGACCCTCCATGGCCGGCGCCAGGCTCCAGGCGGTGGATTATGGCCCACAACAGCCGTTGACAATGTTTAGGGGGACTGATAGTATCAGAACTGCTGATAATTCCCGCCAAGAGTGGGAGTAGTAGGAGCAACTCTGTCGCAGAGAGCCGGCGGTTGGTGAAAGACCGGTTACAGCAGGGCTCTGAACTCGCCCAGGAGCGGCCCACCTGAACTGGAGTAGGGTGTGGCGGATCGACCCCGATACTGGTCGTTGAGTTGTTCCGAGCCTTGCTGAACTCCACCACAATAATCGGCTCGGGAAAGAAGGGTGGTACCGCGGGTCGTTAAAACCCCGTCCCTTCAGCGGGACGGGCATTTTTTTGCCAAAAGTGTGGGGGCTATATTGAATGCGGGGGCTATATTAATGGAATTGACCGGGGCCGAAATAGTCTGCGAAAGCCTCCTGAAAGAGGGAGTCGAACTGGTCTTCGGCCTGCCCGGTGGAGCAGTCCTGCCTTTGTACGGAGCCCTCGGCAAATATCCCCAACTAAGGCATATTCTGGTGCGTCACGAGCAGGCGGCGGCAATGGCTGCCGACGGCTACGCCCGCGCTACCGGAAAAGTGGGTGTTTGCACCGCCACCTCGGGTCCCGGAGCCACCAACCTGGCCACCGGCATCGCCGCCGCCCAGATGGATTCGGTGCCCATGGTGATTATCACCGGGCAGGTGCCCCGGGCGGCCATTGGCCGGGACGCTTTTCAAGAGACCGACGTTACCGGTTTGACCCTGCCAATCACCAAGCACAATTATCTGGTGATGGATGTGACCGACATCGCTACGGCAATTAAAGAGGCTTTCCTCATCGCTCGTACCGGACGTCCCGGGCCCGTGCTGGTGGACATTCCCAAGGACGTTCTTCTGGGAGACCGCATCCCGTTCGTCTGGCCCGAACAGGTCAACCTGCCGGGATACAATCCTCCCGGTGAAGCTGATCCCAACCAGATTGCCCGGGCGGCCCGATTGATCAACCAGGCCCAACGTCCGGTGATTCTGGCGGGGCATGGGGTTATCCTATCCCATGCCTATGACGAACTGCGGGAACTGGCCGAGAAGTCCCAGATCCCCGTGATCACCACGCTGCTTGGCATCAGTTCCTTCCCCACCGACCACATCCTATACGTGGGCATGCCCGGAATGCACGGCATGGCTTACGCCAGCCTGACCATTGACCGGGCCGATTTGTTGATCGCCCTGGGCATGCGATTTGACGATCGAGTTACCGGGCGGCTATCCGACTTCGCGCCTGACGCCAGAATCGTCCACTTCGACATTGATGCCTCCGAATTCAGCAAGAATGTGAAGGTCGATGTGCCGGTGTTGGGAGACCTCAAGTTGGCCCTGCGGCAGTTAAGTCCCCTGGTGGAGCACAAGGTTCGGGTGGACTGGTTACAGCAAATCGATACTCTGCGGACGGAGCACCCTTCCCTGTACATTCGGGATGATCCGGAAATCCTGCCCCAGTTCGTGATACAGCAACTGTCCCAGGTCACCAGGGGGGAGGCCCTGGTAGTGACCGGCGTGGGCCAGCATCAAATGTGGGCCGCCCAGCACTATCACTTCAAGGAAGCCAACACCTGGATCACCTCCGGCGGTCTGGGCACCATGGGATTTGAGGTCCCGGCGGCATTGGGGGCCAAACTGGGCCGTCCCGACAAGATCGTGTGGTCGGTGGCGGGCGATGGCGGGTTCCAGATGACCATGTGTGATCTGGCCACTGCGGTGGAAAACAACATCGACGTCAAGTTTGCCATCTTGAATAACTCGACCCTGGGCATGGTGCGCCAGCTGCAGGACCTGTTCTATGGCGGGGAGTTTACCGCGACTCTGTACTCGGGCAATCCCGATTTCGTCAAGATTGCGGACGCCTACGGAATCACCGGGATTCGGGTAACCGATAAGGCTCAAGTTGCCGCCGCCATTCAGCAAGCTATGGATACCCCCGGCCCGGTAATCGTGGATTTCATCGTCAAACAGGACGAGCACGTATTCCCGATGATTCCCGCCGGAGAGTCGGTCAAAGAGATGATGGAGCAGCCCATGCCTGAGTCGATTTCCCGATGAGCGGCAACGGCCAGTATCACACCATTATCGCGTTGGTCCAGGACAAACCGGGTGTCCTGGCCAGGGTCGCCAGCCTGTTCCGCCGGCGGGGATTTAACATCGCCAGTCTGGCGGTGGGGCACAGCGAGCAAAAGGGATTGTCGCGCATGACCTTTGTGGTGGAAGGAGACGAGTACACCGTGGACCAG
>DASTLM010000054.1:0-4963 GCA_035714945.1 Dehalococcoidia bacterium
TGATTAAAGGGGCCTGATTAAAGGGCCTGAATAATGAATTTGGGTTTGAACCAGACCTGGACCACTTCGACGTGATGGGCAGGTGCGTCAATTGTCGGGACATCAGACCTGCTGAAAGCGAGGAGGTTCAGATCAACGATGCGTCTCCTGTCCGTTATATTTTTGCTGGGTTCCTTACTTGTGCTGGCCTGCACCCGCACGTCCCCGACGATTTTGCCGGCAGCGGTCAGCAGCGACAATCTCAGGGTGGTCGGTACGGTTTCCCCCATAACCAGTCTGGTGGAAAACGTCGGCGGAACGCGCATTGACCTGCAAGGGATCGTTCCCGAGGGCACCAATTCCCACACATTTGAACCCGCGCCCTGGATCGCGACCGTGCTGGTCCAGGCTGACCTCATCGTTGCCAATGGCCTTTTCCTGGAAGAACCCACCCTTGAAATGGCCCGGGCCAACCAGAAGGCGGGTTCGGTAATTCTGACCCTGGGCGACCGGGCGGTCAGCCAAGAGGAGTGGGTGTTTGACTTCTCCTTCCCGGAGTCGGACGGACACCCCAACCCCCACCTGTGGACGGACCCTTACCTGGCCCTGAGGTACGCCGAGTTGATTCGAGACGAGCTGGCCAGGCTAGACCCGGCCAACGCCGGCTACTATCACCAGAATTACGAAATCCTGGCCGCCCGCACTGCAGATCTGGACCGGAGAATTGTGCAGTCGGTGGAGACAATCCCACCCCAAAACCGCCGGCTGCTAACCTATCACGACTCCTTCCCCTTCTTCGGGTCCCGGTATGGACTGGAAATAATTGGAGCGTTACAGCCATCAGATTTCACCGAGCCCTCGGCGCGGGAAGTGGCCAACCTCATCGACCAGGTCCGGGACACCGGCGTTCCGGCAATATTCGGCTCGGAGGTATTCCCCAGTCCGATCATGGAGCAGATTGCCCGAGAAAGCGGGGCCGAATTCGTTGACCAGCTACGGGATGATGACCTCCCCGGTAGGCCCGGCGACCCCGATCACACCTACCTGGGACTGATGGCGGCGAATATGAAGATCATGGCGCCGGCCCTGGGGGGCAATGCCGATGCGTTCGATGACTTTGATTCCAGCCTGGTATTTGAAGGCGACAGCCGGGCGATTTACCCACAATGATTTACCCAGAATAGTGATTTACCCAGAATAGTGATTTACCCAGAATAAGGAAGGCCCATGTTACATCCATTTCCGATTCAACGAGGGCATGGCGACCCCATCGTTGAACTCAAAGATGTTACCTGCGGTTACGCAGGGCAGCGCGTCTTGAAACATGTTGACCTCAGGATAATGCCCGGCGACTTCGTCGGTCTGCTGGGGCCCAGCGGCTCGGGAAAGACCACCCTGCTGCGGACCATATTGGGCGCAACCAGGATGTTCGGTGGCACGGTGACGGTGCAAGGGGTTGCCACCTCCCGCAAAAAGCCCCAGGCCGGGTACGTACCGCAACTGGAGACCATCGACTGGAACTTTCCAGTGAAGGTGGAGGAAGTGGTGATGATGGGCTGCACCATGAATCACCCCTTCTTTCCCTGGCACCAGGCTTCGGATAAGAAGCTGGCCCGGGCGATGATGGAGCGGCTGGGTATCTATCCTCTGCGGAAACGGCATATCCGGGAGTTGTCCGGCGGCCAACAACAGCGGGTGTTCCTGGCGCGGGCACTGGTTAGCAGCCCGGACCTGTTGCTGCTGGATGAGCCGACCAGTGGCGTGGACATCAAGACCCGGGACGAGGTGATGCATCTGCTCCACGATCTGAACCACCAGGGCATCACCGTTATTCTGACCACCCACGAGATCAATGCCGTGGCAGTGCATTTACCCTGGCTGATCTGCTTGAACGGACAAATTGTGGCCGAGGGCCCACCCTCCGAGGTAATCACCACCGAGAATCTGTTGCGGACCTACGGGGCCGAGATGCCGGTGGTGGAGTATCAGGGGATGCCCCTGGTAGCTGAATCTCCGCATTTCTTTGGTAGGGACCGGCTGCGGGGAAGGAAGACCGAATCTCCCGCCGAAACTTTTCCGGAAGATCCCCCGGGAAATCCCACGGACAATTTAGTCCAGGCAGTCCGGGAGCGGAAGGAAGAGCATGTTTGAGCCGTTCCAGTATGAGTTCTTCGTCCGGGGCCTGATTGCCGCCACCCTGGTCGGTGGACTGTGCGGCCTGATTGGCGTGTACATCGTGCTTCGTCGCATGGCCTACATTGGACACGGCCTCTCCCACGCAATATTCGGCGGGGCGGTGGTCAGCTGGGTTATGTCAATCAACTATTTCGCCGGCGCCAGCGTTTGGGGTTTCTTGTCGGCGGTGCTGATTACCCTGACTACGCGCAATCACAAAATCCACTCGGACGCCGCCATCGGCATCATCACCACCGCCAGTTTCGCCATTGGAGTCGCCCTGATCAGCCGGTACAAGGGCTTTACCCGGAGTTTCGATGCGGCCCTGTTCGGCAACATCCTGGGCGTAAGCCAGGGCGACTTGCTGGCCATAGTGGTGGTGGTCGCCGCCACCGGCATCATTCTGGTGGTCGGCTACAAACTGTTCCTGTTCACCACCTTCGACCCGGACGTGGCCGAGTTTTATGGCGTGCCCACCGGCTGGGTCGAAACCATGTTCTCGCTGGTCCTGGCCGCCACCATCGTGGTTTCGATGCAGGTGCTGGGGGTAATGCTCATCGCGGCCGCCATAATCATTCCGCCGGTGGTCGCCCGGCTGCTAACCGACAGTTTCAAAAACATGATGCTGCTATCGACGGGAATTGGGGCTTTTTGCGGAATGGGCGGCATCTATGCCAGCTTCTACCTCAATGTATCCTCCGGGGCCAGCGTGGTACTCTTCTCGGCAATGCTGTTTGTCATGGCAGTGATCTACAGCAACCTCAAAGGCAGAATCTCCCTGGCAACCCGTCGGGCCATCGGCGTAGCCGGGCTGCCGCGGGGACATTCCAGCCCCTTTGATTAGGCCTATCCTGGAAGGGGCTACCAGCGCCAGAACGATGGACCTCACCAACATCGATAACGATTCGTTAATATCGTGTGAAGAAAAGCGGTGCATACTTCGTGCTATAATTTCGGAATAGAGCAATTGTTTTGGAGGAAACACCGAATGTCCATTAACACCGTTGCGATCCTGAGCCCCGGAGATATGGGGCACGCCGTCGGACAACTGCTCCGGGAGCACGAACTGCGGGTGGTGACCTGCCTGACCGGTCGGAGCGACCGGACCCGCGCTCTGGCGAAGGAGGCTGGAATCGAAGACCTGCCCGATTTTAACGAAATGGTCAAGAATTCCGATGTGATATTATCGATGACGGTCTCGGAAGTGGCGCCCCAGGTCTGTCAAGAAGTCGCCGATGCCATCCAGGCCACCGGCTACACCGACGTGCTGTTCGCCGAGTGCAACGCCATCGCACCGCAACTGACGCGGCAACTGGAACCGGTAATCGCCAGGACCGGCGCACGGTTCGTCGATGCGTCCATTATCGGCGGCCCGCCCAGGGGGGGCAGCAGCCCCCGCTTCTACACCTCCGGCCCCAACGCCACCGAGCTGGAGCAGTTGCGGGAGTTCGGCCTGGACGTGCGGAATATCGGGCCTGAAACCGGCCAGGCTTCGGGTATCAAGATGTGCTATGCCGCCATGACCAAAGGCTCAACAGCTTTGTACAGCGAGTTGTTAATGGCCGCCGAGATGATGGGTCTGAGCGATCACCTGAAAGCCGAATTCCAGTCCAGCCAGGGTTCGGTGTACCAGCGCATGGCCAGCGGGATACCCAGTATGCCCGCCAGGTCGCGCCGTTGGGTCAGCGAAATGGAGGAGATCGGGGCCACCTTTGAACACCTGGGAATGACCCCATACTTGTTCCAAGGGGTAGCTGATATGTATCGCTTGATCGGCAGCACACCGCTGGGGGACGAGACCCCCGAGTCCAGGGACACCAGGCGGTCGCTACAGGAGACCATCCACTTGCTGGCTGAGCACGTGAAAGAGTCGAAGCACGCCTGAAGTCCTCCCGGGGTAACCGCGGCAAATTACGCTCACGCCCCGGAGTATTCGGGGTGACACAGTTACAAAGGCCCCGAGGTCATCATCTGACCCTGGGGCTTTTGACCGCGGTAACCGGTCCGGTTAGTTGATCAGGGTTCGGTCTGCTCGGTCTGGCTGCCCTGCACCGTGACGGTAATGTGGGCCATCGCGGTGCCGTCGGGCGCGCCGTGCCAGTGGTTCTCGCCGGCGGGGATGATCACCACGTCACCCGCGTTGACGACGACGGTCTCATGGTCGGTGGCGACCTTGCCGGTGCCCTCGGTGACGATCAGAATCTGGTCGCCACTGTGCTTGTGGAACTTGTTGCGGGAACCAGCGCTGAAACTGACGATACCGAAGTTAAAGTTTTTGCTGTCCCCGGGCGAAAACACCGTCTGCCTGGTGACCGCGCCAGTGAATAATGCACTGATGGCTGCCTCTTTTGGTACGCTGCTCATTTTTACAATCTTCATTCAGTTCTCCTCTTTCCAGTTCTCCGGTTTCCAGTTCTCCGGTTTCCAGTTCTCCGGTTTCGCCATGATTCGGCCGGGCACTCCAGGTGGTATGCTGGCCGTGATGCGCCCATAATAATACCTGCTGGGGGGCACCCCGTCTAGCTAGGGCGGCAGGGGCTCCAGAGGGGTGCAGCTCATTACTATGGATCGGTCCTGGTTTCGGTCATCAAATCTGGGATTGTCAGCCGGATTCTACCCACCGGGCCTGCGTCTGGCAAGGCCAGAACCTGCGTCTGGCAAGGCCAGAATTGGTTCAGTCCCAACTGGCCGGGTAGGGCAGGTCTGAATGAAGGGAGAGGCGCCCTCCCCCGATCGCCCTACCCGAGAAGAACCGCTGGTGCTACCCCTGCCTCGGTTGCCTGATGGTCAGCAAGGCCAGGGGCAATGA